>JAGHYO010000263.1 GCA_017743605.1 Thermoflexus sp.
ACCCCACCCCCCAGGGCTACCGGTCCCTCCACATCGCCCACCGGGGTGAAACCGTAAGGCCTGCGCTCATCCCCTCGCTCACGGTGGCGGTGGATGAGGTGCTGGGGTAGGGAAATCCCGCTCGGGGAGACGCCCACGCTGCCTTAAATCCTTTCTTTCTGTCCCATCTGGGGAGAGCGCGATCCCCGGGCGCTGGAGGATCCCTGCGACAGGCCAGTTATCGCTTGTGAAAGACACCTCCTTCGCGCATCGTGCGCTTATTCGTGGACGGTTTGCCTCCCCGGGATGCGGAGGACGCCGTCTTCGACCACCACGCGCCCGCGCTTGATCACCGTGTGGACCAGGCTGACGCCATACCGGTAGGCCAGATGCCGGTAATCCGGCGCTTCCAGGATCACGAGGTCTGCCGCCTTGCCCGGCTCCAGGCTCCCGATCTCATGGCCCAGCCCGACGGCACAGGCCGCGTTGAGGGTGACGGCGGTCAGGGCCTCCGCCGGGCTGAGGCCCATATGACGGGTCGCCAGGGCCATCATCATCGGCAGCGATTCGCACCAGGAGGTTCCGGGGTTGAGGTCCGTGCCCAGGGCCAGGGCGCCCCCGGCGTCGATCAGCCGACGGGCCGGGGCATATCGCGTGCTCCCCAGCCCGAAGGAAGTCCCTGGGAGCATCACCCCGATGGTCTCCGAACGGGCCAGCTGCTCCAGGTGCTCCGGCGGCGTGCTCACCGGGTGATCGACGCTGACCGCTCTCAGGGCCACCGCCAGGGGCACCGCCCCCAGCGGGGGCTCAAACTCATCCACGTGCACCTTGAGGCCGAACCCCAGGGCCTTCGCGGCCTCCAGGATGCGCCGGGTCTGCTCCGGATCGAAGGCCCCTCGCTCGCAGAACACGTCGCAGAACCAGGCCGCCCGCCCATCCTCCCAGGGCGGACACCAGGGTCCGTGGTGGACCAGCTGCCAGGCCGCGACGGCGGGGAGCATCTCCTCAATCAGCACGGCCACGTAGGCGGAGGGATCCTCCTGGTATTCCGCCGGTATGGCATGGGCCCCCATGAACGTGGGCACCAGATCCAGAGGGTGCTCCGCATTCAATCGATGAAGGAGGTCCAGCAGACGACGCTCGGTTTCCCACTCCAGGCCGTATCCGGTCTTCGCCTCCGCGGTGGTCGTGCCGTGAAGCAGCATCCGGTCCATCCGGGCGCGGGTCTCCGCCATCAGCTGCTCGGGGGAGGCGGCACGGGTGGCCCGCACGGTGGCGAGGATCCCCCCACCCGCCTGCAGGATCTCCAGGTAGGTGGCTCCCTTCAGGCGCTGCTCGAACTCCGCGGCCCGATCCCCCGCCCAGATGAGGTGGGTGTGGGGATCGACGAGGCCCGGGACCACCGCCCGGCCCCGGGCCTCCAAGATCTCCGCGGCCTCGGTGATCTGCGCCTCGATCTCCCGGGTGGGCCCCACCGCCACGATGCGGCCCTCCCGGACGGCCACGGCACCGTCGGGGATCACGGTGAGGAGCCCCATGGCCGCCCCGCGCAGGGGCCCGCGCCCCCGCGGGGTGACCACCTGGGCGGCGTGACGGATCAACAGATCGACATGCACAGGATCCCTCCTCGACGAAGTCCGGTCGCGCCGACTCATTTCAGCATCGGCATCTTGATCCCATGCCGGCGGGCGACTTCGATGGCTTTCTCGTAGCCGGCGTCGGCATGGCGCACCACCCCCAGGCCCGGATTCGTCCGCAGCACCCGCTCCAGGCGCCACTCTGCCTCCTTTGTGCCGTCGGCTACCACCACCATTCCCGCGTGCTGGCTGTAGCCGATGCCAACGCCCCCGCCATGGTGGAAGGCCACCCACGTGGCGCCGGCCACGGCGTTGAGCAGGGCGTTGAGGATCGGCCAGTCGCTGATGGCGTCCGAGCCATCCTTCATCCCCTCGGTCTCCCGGTTGGGGCTGGCCACCGAGCCCGCGTCCAGATGATCCCGCCCGATGACGATGGGCGCGCTCAGCTCCCCTTTGCGCACCAGCTCGTTGAAGTAAAGCCCCGCCCGGTCGCGCTCCCCATAGCCCAGCCAGCAGATCCGGGCGGGCAACCCCTGGAACCGCACCCGCTTCTGAGCCATGGTGATCCAGCGGCGCAGGCTTTCGTTCTCGGGGAACAGCTCCAGGATCGCCTGATCCGTCCGATAGATGTCCTCGGCGTCCCCGGAGAGGGCGACCCAGCGGAAGGGACCCTTGCCCTCGCAGAACAGCGGCCGGATGTAAGCCTGCACGAACCCCGGATAGGCGAAGGCGTCCTTCACGCCCATCTCGTAAGCCTGCTGGCGCAGGTTGTTGCCGTAATCGAACACCACTGCCCCCGCCCGATGGAAGGCCAGCATGGCCTCCACGTGGATCGCCCTGCTCTCCCTGGCCCGCCGGATGTACGTTTGGGGATCTTTCGCCCGCAGCTCCTCTGCCTCCCACACCGAAAGCCCGCGAGGGACATACATCAATGGGTCGTGGGCAGGAGTCTGATCGGTCACCACGTCCGGGATGATGCCACGGCGGGCGAGCTCGGGGAAGACCTCGGCGGCGTTGCCCAGCAACCCGATGGAACGGGCCTGCCCCGCCTTCCGGTAGCGTTCCACCCGCCGCAGGGCCTCCTCCAGATCCTCCACGATCTCATCGAGGAA
Organism: Thermoflexus sp.; assembly: GCA_017743605.1. Classification (GTDB taxonomy): domain Bacteria; phylum Chloroflexota; class Anaerolineae; order Thermoflexales; family Thermoflexaceae; genus Thermoflexus. The sequence continues at coordinate 2,669 of JAGHYO010000263.1, forward strand.
CCCGTGCTCCAGGCGTCGCCGCGCCCGGCGCGGGTCCACCTCCACGACCAGGCCTACCCCCTCGTTCATCGTGATGGCCAGGGGCTGGGCGCCGCCCATCTCCCCCAGGCCCGCCGTCAGCACCCACTTCCCCTTGAGACTGCCCCCGAAATGAGTCCGGGCACAGGCCGCCAGCGTCTCGTAGGTTCCCTGGAGGATGCCCTGCGTGCCGATATAGATCCAGGCCCCGGCCGTCATCTGGCCGAACATGATCAGGCCCTTGCGCTCCAGCTCGTCGAAGACCTCCCAGGTGGCCCAGTGGGGGACCAGGTTGCTGTTGGCGATCAGGACACGGGGGGCCAGCTCGTGGGTGCGGAAGATGGCGACCGGCTTGCCGGACTGCACCAGAAGGGTTTCGTCGGGCTCCAGGTTGCGGAGGGCTTCCAGGATCGCGTAGAAGCATTCCCAGTTGCGGGCCGCCTTGCCGCGGCCGCCGTAGACGATCAGGTTCGCCGGATCGGCGGCCACCTCCGGATCCAGGTTGTTCTGGATCATCCGGTAGGCCGCTTCGATCTGCCAGTTCTTGCAGGTTAACGTGCTTCCCCGGGGCGCACGGATCACCGGGGCCGTCCCGCTCGCAGACATGGGGACCTCCCTGACTCAGGCTGGCGCCTCCTGGTGTAGCGCAGATGCGTGGATCCGGCAACCGGGCCCCGACTGCAGGCGGCCCTGGGGTTAAGAGCTGTTAACAGGCCCATAATCGCCGGATAACGGCGGGCCGGTAGGATCGCCATGGACAGCAGGGCCCCCCGGGGGCCCTGACCCTGAGCAAGAGGAGGTGCGCACCCATGCGCAAGCGCTGGCTGTTCATCCCGCTTTTCCTGCTGGCCCTGCTGGTCGGAGCGCTGGGTGGACAACTGTTGGCAATTTTATTATCATTTATTTCGGCCATGAAACTCTCGGATTGGGCTCGTCAGCAGGGGATCAGCGATATCACCGCCTGGCGGTGGTTTCGGGCAGGAAAGCTTCCTGTCCCTGCCCGCCCATTGCCTGCTGGGACCATCTGGGTAGAAGCGCCTCACCCAGAAGGTATCCCTGTGCGCTATGCCCGAGTGTCCTCCGCTGACCAGAAAGAGGATCCGGAACGGCAAGTTCAACGCCTTCAGGCCTTTGCCCAAGAACAAGGTTGGACAGAGGTTAAAGCGGTGACCGAAATCGGCTCCGGGCTGAACGGAAGTGGTTCGGATTGTCGTGGAGCATCGCGATCGGCTGGCCCGGTTCGGATTTGACT
>JAGHYO010000264.1 GCA_017743605.1 Thermoflexus sp.
CCGTCCTCCGCCCGGAAGCGGCGGTGGCGGTAGTAATAGGCCAGGGTGTTCATGTGGGGGTTCACCTGCAGGATCACATCCCCGCCCTTCCCGCCGTCTCCGCCGTCCGGCCCGCCCAGGGGCACGTATTTCTCCCGGCGGAAAGAGACGCACCCGTCCCCTCCATCCCCGGCCCGGACTTCGATGCTCACCTCGTCGCAGAACGTCCAGGGCTCGCTCATAGGATCCCCTCGCAGGTCTTTTTCATTTTAGTGGGAGTTCCGCCCCATGCCGCCATTCAGGCCGGTGGGAAGGACGTCCCCGCTGCCACCGCGTCGGATGGAGCGGGCCCTCTTGGGATCCCACAGGGCTTATCCGATGGCCCGGATGGGCGATGGCTGCTCCCCCCTTTGAGCAGCAGGATGTGTCCCCCGAATCCGGGCTTTCGGGTTTTCGGAGCGAGGGGATCGCTTTCCGCCCTGCGGCAGCTACCCCCTCGTTTAGGTTAAACAGGGCGGAAGCCTGCGGATCCGCCTGAGGCAGCAGGACGGGGAAGCCCGCTTTCTCCTTACGCGACGTGAAGCGATCATAGGTGCTATCATAGCCTTCAAAGGGGGTTGCTCGCCGCGGGTCTGTCCGGTGTCCCGTCTGGGAGGGAGCGATGCGCCAGCTATTCCTCCACGCCGTGGGGCGTAGCGCCGCGGGGCGTAGACTCCGCTCCTGGCTCCTTCGCAGTTGGATCCGTGATCTTCCGCGCCTCCTTGCTCCCCTTGCCCAGGGGAAGGGCGTATGGGGGGCCCTGGCTTTGGGCTTCGTCCTTCTCCTCAGCGGGCTCGGCCTTCCTGGGATCTCAGACCTGCCGGTGGAGATCTCCCTGCCTCTCCTGAGGGTCTCCTTTTCCCTCCGGGATTTTGCCCCGTATGGGGTCGGAGGGTGCGTGGCGCTGATCGGGCTGGCCGTTTGCGGATGGGTGGCTGGGCGCTGGGCCGCCCCCAGGGCCCAATTCTGGAAGGAAATGGAAGCCCGTGGGATATGGGTGGTATGGGATGGGGAAACGCACGATTTTCGGGAGCGCCTGGATGAGGCCATGGGGTTCGCCCTGGGCCGGGGGCCCTCTCGTCAAATTCTTCCCCATTACGTGCCCCGGCCAGAAGAGGAAGAGGTCCTCCGCATCCTGAGGGACGAGATATGGGCCCGCCCGAGGGCGGCATATGGCGTGGTGATCACCGGTCCCCCGGTGGCCGGCAAGACCCGGACGGCGATGGAGCTTGTGATCCGCCTGGACGCTCCCTTCGTCCTGGTCTGGCTCCGGGGGAGGAAGGAGGGGCTCCCATCCTTCCCCGGTGGGGTGGAGCTGCCGGTCCGCCGAGCGGTTGTGCTGGCGGATGACCTTCCCCTAAGCCCTGGAGAGGAAGGCCCCTCCATGCCGGAGGAGCTGACGGCTTTGCTTTTGGCATGTCGCGGGCTGGCCCTCATCGCCACGGCGCGGGCGGATCGCATCCCCCCGGATGTGCGGGGCGTGCGGGTGATCATGCTGCAAGGGATGCGATGGGATGAGCGCCTGGAGACGCTGGCGCGAGTGGTGGCGCAGGTGGAGAGGCAGTCTTTGGATAAAACGAGGGGCCGCTTTACAGGCCATCCCGGGAGCCTGGTGGCCGGCCTGGATCGATTCCGGCAGCGCTACGAGCAGTTGCCCGAGGAGACGGGCCGGGTGCTCGGGGTGCAGGACCCGGCCAGGCGGGATCGGCTGGGGGAGATGGGCCGACGGTTTCTGCAAAGCGCCTGGGCCCTGTGGGACCTGGGGGTCCGAACCCTGACCCTGGAGCGGATCTGGGCGGTGGTGGAGAGGGCCGGGGGGGAGACCATGGTGGTCCCGGAGCGAGATGCGGTTGTGGGGTGTCTGGAGCAGCTGGGGTTCCTGCGGGTGATGAAGTCAGGAGTGGCGAGGTTTTACGAAGGGCTCCTCACCGAAGTGATCCCTGCTAGTGAGATGTGGGAGAAGATGGCGCGGGAGACGCTTCAGGAGCGAGAAGATTCGGTAGCTTTTGAGGAGATCGGGAATACGTGGAGCGAGGAATACAGTCCGGCCTACCAGCGCAACCCTCGAGAGGCCTTGCGGCGTGCGATCGGGGCCCATGAGGAGGCGTTGCGTTTCCGCACTCCGGAGGCGGCCCCGCTAGCTTATGCAGAGACCCAGAACAACCTGGGGAATGCGTATTGGCGACTGTCCGAGCACGAGGATCCGGTGAGGAATTTGCGGCGGGCGATAGCGGCCTATGGGGAGGCGTTGCGCTTTTACACGCCGGAGGTGGCCCCCCTGGATTATGCAAGGATCCGGAGCAACCTGGGGATTGCGTATCGACGCTTGTCCGAGCACGAGGATCCGGTGGGGAATTTGCGGCGGGCGATAGCGGCCTATGGGGAGGCGTTGCGTTTCCGCACCCCGGAGGCGGCCCCGCTGGCTTATGCAGAGACCCAGCACGGGCTCGGTTTGGCCTACCGGTAGCGCGCGGAGCTCCAGGCGGACCCGGCCAAGCGCTGCGCGGATCTGCGGGCGGCGGTCCAGGCCTTCCGGGAGGCGCTGCGCTTCCGCACGCCGGAGGCCACGCCCCGCTGGCATGAAGAGACTCGCAGGGCCCTGAAGGAGGCGGAGGAAGCCCTCCGACGGGCCGGATGCCCCGGGACCCCGTGAGGCCGCAGGCCGGCGCTTCGACGGAACTAAGATTGGGATCCGAGCGTCCTTCGGTTGAAAGTATCCGCAAGAAAGGAGGTTCCCCATGCGCCCGCTGTGGATCGGAGCGCTTGTCCTGACGCTGATGGCCGCATGCGCGCCGGCCGCGACCCCCAAGCCGGCGGCGCCGCCCCAGGCTCCCGCCCCCGAGGGGGGGATCGCAGCCCCGCCCGCCGGAGTGATGCCGTTCGTCCAGCCGTTGAAAGAAGAGGCCCCCTCGAACCGCGTGGCAGCCACCCCGATGCCGCCCGGGGTGAACCCGCCTGGCATGATCCCCAACCCGGCCGTCCGCATGATCATCAAGAACGCTGAGATGCGCCTCATCGTGTCCCAGGTGGATGAGGCCCTCACCCGCATCGAGGGCATGGTGGTCGACCTGGGGGGCTATATCCTCAACAGCCGCACCTGGTTCCAGGGCGAGGAGAAATACGCTGCCTTGACCTTTGCAATGCCCTCGGAGCGCTTCGAGGAGGCCTTGAGCCGGCTGCGGCGCATCGCCCTGCGGGTCGCCGACGAGAACACCTCCGGCCAGGATGTGAGCCAGGAATATGTGGACCTGGAAGCCCGCTTGGCCAACCTGGAGGCGGCCACTGCTCGCCTGCGGGAGTTCCTCCAGCAGGCCAAATCCGTAGAGGAGGCGCTGCAGGTGGAGATCCGCCTGCGGGAGCTGGAGGGGGAGATCGCCCAGGTGAAGGGGCGGATGAACTTCCTGAAGGGCCGCTCAGCGTACTCCCTGATCACCGTCACCCTGGAGCCCCTGCGCCCGACCCCCGCTCCTGACCCGGTGGTCTGGGATCCGAGGCAGACGTTCCAGGAGGCCACGGAGGCCTTGGGGATGATCATGCGGGCGCTGGTGGACCTGAGCATCTGGGTCCTGGTGCTGGGCGGGCCCTTCGTCCTTCCAGCCGGCCTGCTGACCTTCGTGGTCTACCGGCTCCGCAACCGCCACCCGCCGAAGGCGGGATGAAACCGATAGAGGGGCGGGGCGCTGAGGGAGGGGAGGAGGCCCCGCCCCCGAGATCCTCACCCCGTAGGAGGGGCTTTCGCCCCGAACCTTTGTCTTCAATGACGCGAGGGGTCGCGGCGAAAGCCGCTCCTACGGGCATCGGTCTTTTGGTAGGGGGGCTTTCGCCCCGAACCTCCGTCTTCAATGACGTAAGCGTCGCGGCGAAAGCCGCTCCTACAATTCCGAACCCATGCCCTCGATGGCGCAAGGGGTCGCGGCG
>JAGHYO010000265.1 GCA_017743605.1 Thermoflexus sp.
CGAGAGTTTCATGGCTGAAATAAATGATAATAAAATCGCCAGCAGTTGTCAACCCTCGAGTCCAAAGGGATGAGAGACTTTCCCTCCGTCCATAGAAGCGTCCTAAGGGCAATCCCTTGAACCCCCCTCTGGGGTTTGCCGCTCCAATGACCAGTCAACCGTTCCGCTTTTCGGGCATGGGGCCGGTCTAAGGTCACGTCATCCAAGATCAAAAGTTCCCTTTGGAGGTCCACAAATGCCTTGGCTTTCTGCTACAACGCCTCGGTGTCGAAAGGATGTGTTGGCAGCAATCTGGTGAAGGCATCGTGGGCGGGGCTTTTTCCCCTTCCAGAGCACACTTTGCGGCCTCGGTGTAGGCTAAAACCCTTTGGGTTGCAATGAGAAAGTATGTATAATCGAGTTCGTCGCATTTTAGCGGATTTATGGGACATTCCCCCCTCTTTGATGGCGAGACTCCTTATGCAACCATAGTTTAGCGAAGTGTGAGCTCTCCACCAATCGCGTAACTCTTGTTGGCTTTTAATCCATCGCTGGGGTCGGGACCTCTTCGAGGAAGAGCTCGTCGGCGTCTTCGTCGTAGGCAAAGAGCTCGGCATAACGGCCCCAGTGGATGGCGATGTCCAGCTGGCGCTCCGCCTCCTCCAGGGTGAAGTCCAGCTGGAGCTGCTCCCGGAAATAGTCCGCGCTGACCCGCCCATCATCGTCGGCGTGAAGGGTCTCGTAGATCCAGCGGATAATGGGCAGGCGCAAGAGACGGCCGGCAACGATCTCCTTGCGGGCCTGGATGCTGGCCTCGGCGAAGGCCTTCCCGAGGGGTGTGAGGGTGATGTCCCCCTCCGCCACCTTTACGAAGCCCAGCAGTTCCGCCGCCTCTACGATGATCAACAGGTCGTCCAGCTCGTAGCGCAGCTCCTCTGCCAGGCGGTAGAGGTCCGCCCAGCCCCCTTCCTCCAGCAGCTTCTCCGTCAGACCAGCCACCGCGTTGATACGGGCCTCGGGCATCCGGTGGGCCCGGCCCGGCTCCCCCGGCCGCTTCCCGGGCACTTGCTCCTCCGTCCGCCCGGCAATGGTGGCGTAGACCCGATCCACCATGATCCGGAAATACGCATCCTTCCGACGGCGGGGGTGCGGCAGCCGCACCTCCAGCTCAGCGATCACTCGGCCGGGATCCTTGTCCATCAGGATCAGGCGATCGGCCATCCACACCGCCTCTTCAATGTTGTGAGTGACCAGCAGAATGGCCTGGATGGGCAGGCGCCTGGACAGCCAGAGCTCCATCAGTTCGCCTCGCAGCGCCTCCGCGGACAGCACGTCCAGGGCCGAGAAGGGCTCGTCCATGCACAGGAGCTCCGGCTCCGCCGCCAGGGCCCGGGCGAACCCGACCTTCTGGCGCATCCCGCCCGAGAGCTCCCGGGGGTAGGCGTGCTCGAAGCCGTCCAGGCCGACCATGTCGATCAGCTGCTGGGCCCGCTCCCGGCGCTGCGCAGAGGGAACCCCTCGGGCCTTCAGCGCCAGTTCCACGTTGCCCAGCACAGTGAGCCAGGGGTAGAGGGCGAAAGTCTGGAACACGATGGTGGCGTGAGGGTTGATGCCCCGCAGGGGCTGGCCCCGGTAACGGATCTCCCCCTCGCTGGGCTGGGCCAGGCCAGTGATCATCCGCAACAGGGTGGATTTGCCGCAGCCAGAGGGGCCCAGGAGGGCCACGAACTCCCCCGGGTGGATCTCAAAAGAGACGCGCTCCACCGCCGCTACCTGGCGCGGCGGCCGCCCATAGATCTTGGAAACGTTCCGCACCTCCACCAGCGGTCCGGTCCCCCCCATCGTGCCCTCCGAAGGACGAAGTCAAAGGCCTGCCCCCTTCGCGCCGGATCCTGGCCATTATAGCGCAGCCGAAGGCCGCCTCCCGGGCTTGCCTGCATTTCCAGGAGGGAGATGGGAAAAACCAGAAAGCCCCTATGCTGCCTTGTCCAGGCCTTGCCATGGGGAAGGGGCAAGGATATAATCCCTTTGTGGAACGACGGGGCGTGGCGCAGCCAGGTGAGCGCGCGTGGATCGGGACCACGAGGTCGGCGGTTCAAATCCGCCCGCCCCGACAGCGCCGGCGGAAGGTTTCCCCTCCGCCGGCTTTTTGTGATTACTTCCGGGATCCCCGGGAGCGCTCCAAGGCCCGTAGGGCCAGCCAGGCCCCGGCCAGAACCCCCAGGGCCAGATACAACCAGGGGCTTTCCAGGAAGCGAGTCCACGACGCGCCCGCGGCGGCCGGGAAAGGGGAGGGAGCCCCCACGGCCGGGACGAACACTTGATAGGGGGAAGGCGGCGGCGTGGGGGATAACCCGGTGGATCCCGTGATCCCACCGCTCAGGAGATCCCTTAGCAGATGCCACATGACGGACAACGGCCCTCCCTCAGCGCCACACGAAGCGCGGCAATCGTTCGATGTCCTCCCGACGGACCCGCAAGCGGATCCCCTCGCCGTCCACCTGCTCCACGTAGGCGATCGGGATGCTGATCTCCTGGTAGAGGATCACCGGCTCCCGCCAGACCAGATGGGTGGGGTGCCCGGACACCGGATCCACCAGCACCTCGGCCACCGTCCCTAGCACGCCATCCGGACAGATCAGGGATTTCCCAGTGAGATCCTGGGAAGAGACCGTCATTGGGTTCGACCTCCCAGCTCCAGCGCGCCCCGGCCCTCCCGAGGCGCTAAAGCCATGGTAACACCGTCCCCGGCTTCCCTCCGTGACCGTTTGGTGAAGGTCCCGTGAGGCTTTCGTGAACATCATCCTCTCGGCCTCCCCCACATCTGGCGGTTCGTATCATAGCTTACCCAAGATCTGGGAAGGCGGGTTCCCAGGCCTTTCGCTCCCGCTTTATTGGGGCCCTCCTGACCGCCGGCGGTCAATAGCCCCGAGCCTTGTCGACCCGGTTGAGCAGGGGCTCGCCGCGCATGTAGCGCGCGAGGTTCTCCTCGAAGATCTGGGCAGCCCGGGCATCGTAGTGGGGGGTGAAGCCGGCCACGTGCGGGCTGATCAGCACGTTGGGCAGCCGCCAGAGAGGGTGCTCCGGCGGCAGGGGCTCCTGCTCGAAGACATCCAGGGCCGCCCCGCCAATCCATCCCTCCTGCAGCGCCCGGATCAGCGCGGGCTCCTCGCAGACCGATCCGCGGGCGATGTTCACCAGGAAGGCGCCTCGCTTCATCGCCCGGAAGGCGATCTCGTTGAACATGCCGTGCGTCTCCGGCGTCAGCGGGACGGCGATGACCACGATGTCGCTTTCGGCAAGCATCTCGTGCAGCTGCGCCGGTGTGTAGAAGCGATCCGGCAGCGTCCCCGCCGGATCCCCGGTGCCGGGGAAGACGAAGCCATGATCCCGACGGTCCTCCCCACGTTGCATGGCCAGCACCCGCATCCCGAAGGCCTTAGCCAGGCGGGCGACCTGACGGCCGATGCTGCCGTAGCCCACGATGCCGATGGTCTTCCCCCACAGCTCCTCCGGCACGAAGAGGGGCCATCGCTCCCGATCTGGCGGCCACTGCGCCCGGGCCTGCCACTCCAGCATGCGAGGAAGACGATGGAACCAAGCCAGGGCCATGGCGAACACGTATTCCGCGATGTTGATGGCGTGCACACCGCTGGCCGTGGTGAACTCCACCGGGCTGTAGAACAGAGGATGCTCCAGCACGTGATCGGCCCCCGCGGAGTGCAGCTGCACCCAGCGCAGGCGCGGCACCCACTCCGGAGGAGGCAAGGTGTTGAAGGTGTAGAGGATCTCGACCTCCTGCCACACCTCCAGCGGGATCTTCTCGGCAGGCCGCGTGGGGTGAATCTCAAAGCGCAGCGCCGGCCAGCGGGCCTGCCAGCGGGCTACCCTTTCTGGATCAAAACGAGCGGTGATCAGCGCCCGTCGGGTCTCGCCGCTCATCTGTCTCTCCT
>JAGHYO010000011.1 GCA_017743605.1 Thermoflexus sp.
GAAGCCCAACGGCGCACGGAGGAGAGCCTTCAGCGCTTGAGCGAGGCTTTCGCGGCCCATCGTCAGGAGTTCCTGGAACACCGCCGCATCGTTGCTGATGATATGTCCGCCTTGAAGAAAGAGAGCCTGGAGCGGCGGTATCGCGAGCGAGCGGCCGCCTACTTCGGGCGCCCGGATTTCCGCAAAGTGCAGGCGCTGACCTTTGAAGACCTGATGGGGGCGCTGGGAAAGGCCCTGGACGCCCGATCCATCACCCCTGAGGAATACGAGGAAGCACGACGGGTGGATGGGGTGATCCGAGGGAGGCGGCGCCAGCGTTCCCTGCACCTGGCCCTGGAGGTTTCCTGGATCATCGATCGAGGGGACGTGGAGCGGGCGGTTCGACGGGCGGAGATTCTCCGGAAGGCGCTGGGCGAAACGTGGCCGGCGGTGGCCGGGCGCGAGCTGACGGAAGGAGCCCGGGAGGTGATCGAGCAGCTGCGCCAGGAGGGCCGGCCCATCGTCGTGGTCCAAGATGGGTGGGTGGATTGGCCATCGAAGCCGGTTTGAGCCCCTTAGCCTGGCGGTACGGGCCGGCGGATGGCTCGAGCCCGCCTCATGCCAGCCCCACACACCGGGCACCGAAACCTTCGCATTATCCAACTTCTCTTCTCTGGATGTGCCTCACAATGCCATCCCGGTGCCGGTCCTTCTTGGTCATTCCCTCCTTGCGCCTTACAGTGCCTCGGGGCTTCATCAGGATCTCCGATCCCCTTAGGAAAGCGGACCTGGGGGATCGGAGATGGATCGGGTTAGGGTGGAACCCAGGGCGCTGGTGGTGGCCGGGTATCTCCTTGGCTCGGTGTTGCTAGCGGAGCTCTTTGTGCGCTGAAAGACGGTGCGCACCCTGCCTGAGCATAAGTTCCGGGACAACCCCAGCGGGGGTGTGGCGTGGCGGCTGGCAGGCTCTCTCCCCGAGTGGATCGCGATCCTTTTCGATCTAAGCAAGAGGGCACCTCCCACGGCGATCGCCGCGGCGGCGGCCCTGGTGGTCGGCCATCGCTGGGCTTTCTACAGGGTCATCTTCCAGGATCGCGGAGGCCGGGGCCTGGGGCCTGCCACCAGCGCCCTGTTCGTCCTCGCCTTCCGGGAGGTGGCTCCTGCCTACTTCTTAGGTGCCCTCGCCGTCTATGGCTTCCGCTGGCTGCTCCGCATCGGCATCGTCGCTTTTCCCCTCGGCCTCCTTTATGGGTCTGGAAGATTTCCTCGGAGCGGTTCGCCGCAGCTTGCGCCGTGATGCTCGTGGTGCTGATCTGCAGCTTGAACCCGTTATGGACGATGCTCCGCACCCACAGGGCAGAGCTTCTGCACTGATGGCTGCGATGGCGCGCCGACGGGTGGTGGCCCTCACCGGGGCTGGGGTCTCGGCGGAGAGCGGGATCCCGACCTTCCGAGGCCCCGGTGGGCTATGGAGGGGCTATCGGCCGGAGGATCTGGCCTCCCCCGAGGCCTTTGCACAGGATCCGGTCCGGGTGTGGGAATGGTATGCCTGGCGGCGGGAGCGCATCGCCCGGGCGACGCCGAACCCCGCGCACCGGACGCTGGCGGCGATGGAGGAAGCGCTTCCGGATTTCGTCCTCATCACCCAGAACGTGGATGGGCTCCACGCGCGAGCGGGCAGCCGTCGGGTGATCGAGCTTCACGGCAACCTGTGGCGCATGCGGTGCATCCGGGAAGGGCGGGTCTGGGAGGATCATCGGGTTCCGTTGCCGGAGTTGCCGCCGCGCTGCCCGGCTTGCGGGGCCCTAGCCCGGCCGGATGTAGTGTGGTTCGGGGAGCCGCTCCCGGAGGCGGCGCTGGCGCAGGCCTTCCGCGTCGCGGGGGAGGCGGAGATCCTCCTGATCATTGGGACCTCCGGGCTGGTGGAGCCAGCGGCCTCGCTCCCGCGGTGGGCCCACGCCCACGGCGCCCGCCTGATCGAGTTTAACATCGAGGACACGGCCCTTACGCCCCTGGCAGACGAGGTCTGGCGAGGGCCGGTGGGGGAGACCCTGCCCCAGTGGTGGGTGCAGTTCTCTACGGCCTCGGGAACCCGATGATGCCGGGGGCGCTCATTGCGCCCCCGGCCGGATCACGCCGCAGGAGGCCTTGCTTATTCCTCCAGCGTGGAGAGGTCGCCTTCAGGGAGGCCCAGGGCGCGGGCTCGCAGCACCCGCCGCATGATCTTGCCCGAGCGGGTCTTGGGGAGCTTGTCCACGAAGTGGATGGCCTCGGGCCGGGCGATGGGGCCGATCAGCTGGGCCACATGCTGGCGCAGCTCCTCGGCCAGGGCCTCGCTGGGGGTGTAGCCGGCCTTGAGGATGACGTAGCAGTGGATCCCCTCGCCCTTCACCTCGTGGGGCAGGCCGATGGCAGCGGCCTCGGCCACCGCCGGATGGGCCACCAGGGCCGACTCGATCTCCGCCGTGCCCAGCCGGTAGCCGCTCACCTTCAGCACGTCGTCCACCCGCCCGATGATGTAGAAGTAGCCATCCTCATCCCGCCGGGCGGAATCCCCTGTGAAGAACCATCCGGGATACTTGGACCAGTAAGTCTTCACGTAGCGATCGGGATCGCCGTAGAGCGTGCGGCTCATCCCGGGCCAGGGGTTCTGAATCACCAGGTAGCCCTCCACGCCGGGCGGGCAGGGGTCGCCGTTCTCGTCCACTACCTCGGCCCGGATGCCAGGGAAGGGCAGGGTGGCCGATCCAGGCTTGAGGGGGATGCAGGGCAGGGGGGTGATCATGAAGCCGCCCGTCTCCGTCATCCACCAGGTGTCCATGATCGGGCAGCGCCCCTTCCCGATCACCCGATAATACCAACGCCAGGCCTCGGGGTTGATGGGTTCGCCCACCGTCCCTAGCAGGCGCAGGGAGGAGAGATTGCGCCGGTTGGGCCACTGATCCCCGAAGCGCATCAGCCCCCGGATGGCCGTGGGGGTGGTATACAGCACCGTCACCCCGTATTTCTCCACGATGCTCCACCAGCGATCCGGGTAGGGATACGTCGGGGCCCCCTCATACATCACGCTGGTGGCTCCCAGCATCATCGGCGCGTAGACGATGTAGGAGTGCCCCGTCACCCACCCGGGGTCCGCTGTGCACCACCAGATATCCTCGTCCCGGATGTCAAAGACCCACCTCATGGTGGTGTAGGTGTATACGGCGTAGCCGCCGTGGACGTGGACCTGGCCCTTAGGGGCGCCGGTGGTGCCCGAGGTGTAAAGGATATAGAGAGGATCCTCGGCGTCGGTTTCCTCCACCGGGCATTCGCCCTGGGCGAAGGGCAGCCGGGCCAGCTCATCGTAGAAGTAATCCCGCCCCGGCTCCATGGGCACTTCGTGGCGAGTGCGGCGGACCATCAGCACGTGCTCCACGGAGGGGGCGCGCCGAACCGCTTCGTCCACTGTGCGCTTGGTCTCTACAATGCGCCCGTTCAGGTATCCGCCGTCGGCGGTGATCACCAGGCGGGATTTGGAGTCCTCGATGCGGGTGTGGAGGGCCTCCACCGAGAAGCCAGCGAAGACCACGCTGTGGATTGCCCCGATGCGAGCGCAGGCCAGCATGGCGATGGGGAGCTCCGGGATGCGGGGCATGTAGATGGTCACCCGGTCACCCTTGCGCACCCCCAGGGCCTTCAGGACGTTGGCGAAGCGGTTGACCTCGCGGTAGAGGTCGTAGTAGCTCAGCACCCGGCGCTCGCCGTTCTCCGCCTCCCAGTAGAGGGCCACCTTGTTCTTGCGCCAGGTCTTCATGTGACGGTCCACGGCGTTGTAGCATATGTTGATCTTGCCGCCGACGAACCACTTGTAGAAGGGCTTGTTGCTGCCATCGAAGATGCGGTCCCACTTTTGGAACCACTCCAGCTCCTCGGCACGCTCGGCCCAGAAGGCCTCGAGGTCCTGGGTGGCACGCTGATAGACTTCCCCATATTTTTTGATATGGGCGTGCTCTAGAACCTCGGGGGAAGGATAATACACCTCGCCGCTGAGATGACGGATGTCTGCCAGCACTTCCTTAACCTCCATGGGACCCTCCTTTCCGGATAGATCGGCCTCCGCGGCTGGGGCTGAACATGCCCAATCGCAGAGAGTTTCCGAGCTCGGGCGCGAATAAGCTGTGCGAAAACCCAATCGGCGCGCTGCCCCTACCACACGGCGATCAGGCGGACGGGGCCACCGGAGGCGCCTTCGATGCGCAGGGCGCCGACGAAGACCATGGCCCCGGCGGGCGGGATGCGGCCCAGGTGAGCGACGTTCTCCAGCCCCCATTTGTTGGCCGGGAGGATAGTATAGTGGGTCTTGAAATCTGTGGACGCCCCGTAGTCCAGGCTCAGGGTGTCCACCCCGAGGCCCACGATGTTGCGCTCCTTCAGGAGGAACTCGGCGGTGTCTGGATGGAAACCTGGGAAGTGCATCACGCCCTGGGCGTCCATGTTGCGGTAGGCGGCCTCGTCGCCCACCCGGGCTCCCCATCCGCTCCACATAAACACCACGGCGCCGTCCGGCAGACGCCCATAGCGCCGCTCCCAGGACCGGATGTCGTTGGGGGTGAGCTGGGCGTCGGGGTTGCGCCGGACGCGGTCGCGGAGGTCGATGACTGCCGCTGGGGCGACCAGGACCTTGGCGGGGAGGCGCTCGATGGTCAGGGCATCCTTCCCGAAGTGGACGGGAGCGTCCATGTGGGTGCCGTGGTGCTCGTAGATGTGCCAGCGATTAGAGTAGAAGCCGTGCTGGGCGTGGTTGAAGACGTTCTCTATCTCCAGGCGGGGGGCACCTGGCCAGATCGGGAAGCGGGGGTTCTGCACGTAGGTGAGGTCCACCTTACGCCGGAAGACGCGGGCGGCGGTCCGCACCATCACCCCGACAGGGGCAGAGGCCGCTTCCCCATAGGCGGGCTTTTGCCAGGAGACGAACCCGTGGGAGCTCACTAGAATGGCCGCTGGATGTGGCGCCACCCGATAGCGGAGGGGCCCCAGAGTGCCCTTGGGCGCGATCTCCTCGGCCAGCCAGACAGCCGACTGGAGGTCTTCGCCTTCCGCCTCGAAGCCCCGGAACCAGGCGCGGGCTGGGGTGGCGGCGGCCGCGACGAAATCCGCGTTGCGAGGGACGTGGCCGGCGATGTAGAGGTCGGAGATCGTCTCTTCGGTGAGGTTGCGGACGGTGAGGGCGAAAGAGACGAGGTCCCCTTCGCGCGCGCCGGAGATCTCCACGGCCAGCCACGGCCAGGTCGGTGGGCCTGGGGAAGGGAGCGCTGCTGCAGCCATCGCGCCCCCCATCATTTTGAGGAAATCCCGGCGGCTCCAGGTTCGCGCCATCGCCTCGTAGACCTGTGGACCGCACATGGCTCCCTCCTTTCCTGCCGGTTTGGCAAGCGCCCCGGATCTTTCGGTCCAGCGGATGCGGGTTTACCGCACTGGTCGGGTGTCGCCTCCGAGTTGTGCGCCGGCAATGAGGAGGAACGCTCCCGGCCCTCTCCAGAGAGGGGTTTCAGCTCCATTCTACATAGATTGGCGGGCGCTCGTCAAGGCAGGGAGCTGAGATTGGTCAAGCCTGTCACTCTTCCAACCAGAAGATATCCCGAAAGCGCTGCCAGGGCCCTCGCCCAAATCGCTGAAGACAGCTTTTGCGCTGATGGGGACATATTCCAGATCGCCCCGTTCGCTCAGGTAGAAGTAGATTTGCGGGACGACTTCTCCGAGCGACTCGGAATCATAGCGCTCCTCCCGCTATTGCAGGATGTCGATGACAGCGCGAAGCGGGAACCGGTCAAGCCCTTCGCTCTCCCGCGCCCAACGGACCCGCTCCGACTTAGGGTCAAAGGACGAAGGGGCGCTTATAGTCACGGAAAGCGCTTCCAGCGCCCGGCAAGCCTTTCAGTCGGCGATGGGCCTTTCCCTGGGGCAGGCAATGAGGGCGTAGCCAGCGAGGAAGGCCGGGTCCCGGGCGAGGGATTTGAAGCGTTGCCGATGGGCGTTCAGCAGCGCTTGGGCGCGCTCTTCCGGCAAGCGGCCGGCATGGACGATGAGATGACGCAGGGCGATGAGCTTCTCTTTCGGCTTGTCTTCGCCGCCTTCCAGGGCTCGCAGCCATTTGTCCAGCGCAAACAATGGCAGCTCAGAGAGGATACATCGGGTTTGTCCTTTTTTCTTCAGCAGGTCGCCTTTGGCGATGGCGAGCAACTCCTTCCAGGCGCCAAAGGTGAGACGCTCGAGTTTTTCGGTCAAGGCCGCTCGGATGGGCTCGGGGAACGCTCCTTGCAGGCGCAGGAAATCGCTGAGGGCAGTGATGGCGAATTAGAGCAGGCAAGCGAGGACCTCATGGTCTAGAGCCTTCTCCCCTTCAGGCGCCTGTCTGGCCGCCTCGGTACCGGCCGAAACCTTCTGGGCTGCGATCAGGAAGTGATTGTGATCCGGGCTACCCCACTCGGGAGAGCGTGGGGGCCTCGCCTCCTCTGGCCGGAGTGGAATAGGTTGACGATCATGATGGCACGGATAAAGAAGGCACGGCCAACGGCGTAGCCCCTACAAGTTTTTACGATCCCTTATCCCCTCCGCTCGCTCAGCGATAGCGGAGCACATTCCCGAAAAGATCAGTGCGTGGAATGGCAGCAGGGCATACCAGTAGAGCAAACCGAGCAACCCGTGTGGCTCAAAGGCTGCCGTCTGAATCAGTGTGCTTTTGCCATTGCTCTGAGGGGTGATGTGAAATTGGAGCCACCCTTCCCCGGGCAATCGCATCTCAGCTTTTAGGCGCAGCAACTTCGGCGGCTCCACAACGTCTACGCGCCAGAAATCGATGGGGTCGCCGACCTGGAGGGGCCGGTTGGGACGACCCCGTCGCATTCCAACACCGCCGATCCATGCGTCCAACAAACCCCGCAATCGCCACAGGCTGTCCGCATAAAGCCAACCCGTTTCGCCGCCCAGCTGGCTGACGACCGAGAAAACCGTCTCCGCATCCGCAGCGACAGATCGCTTTCGGATTTCTACGATACGCCCCCGCTCCCAATACGTCTTTGTCTCCTCTTGATCCCCTCCTACCGCTTGCCAGAAGTTCTTCGGGTCGCCTTCCAACCCGTAGCCTTTGACCGCCCTCCACATCGCCTGTCGCCATGACATCGCACGGATCCCCGGAAAGAGGCGCAAAGCGGGTTCAGGGCGCAGCACCAGCAGATCGTGGCGCAACCCCTGGATAAGCGGGCGAGCGACGGAAGCGCGGAGGGGCGTGACCAGGCCGATCCAATACGAGGCCAGTTCCGGCGTGAAGACGGGGACAACGAGCATGAACCGACGCAAACCGCGCAACTCGGCGTAGTAACGCATCATTCCCAAATAGTCGGTCACATCCGGGCTTCCGATTTCCACGATTTCATCCGTTGGTGGCAATTTCAAAGCTGCTGTTAGATAGCTGATCACGTCGCTGATGGCGATGGGTTGAAGTCGAGTGCGCACCCAGCGGGGGCAAATCATCACAGGCAACCGTTCGGTCAGGTAACGCAATATCTCAAAGGAAAAACTGCCTGAGCCAACGATGACCGCTGACCGGAATTCCAGCACCGGCACCCCGCTCATCCGCAATCGCTGCCCCGTTTCATGACGACTGCGCAGATGGCGCGACAGCCCTTCTCGCTCGTCGCCCAACCCGCCGAGATAAATAATTTGACGGACGCGTTGCTGGTGCGCGATCCATCCAAATTGCTCCGAGATAACAGCTTCACGATGTTCGAAATCTCGCGTTGACAGACTGTGCACTAAGTAAAATGCAGTATCTATGTCCTTCAAAGCAGCCCGCACGGCCTCTGTGTTCTCTAAATCGCCCTCCACGATTTCCACTTGCGATGCCCAGGTGAAGGGTCGCAGCTTGCTCGGGTCGCGAACCAGACAGCGAACCTGGTAGCCCTGGTCCAGCAGCGCGGGGACAAGATGGCTGCCGACATAACCGGTTGCACCCGTCACCAGAATGCGCATCGCTCATTGTCCTCCCGGGCGAAGGAAGATCAGGGCTTGTTCCTTTCCCTTTGCTTCCACCATCACGTCGGCGGCCCGTCCATTTAGAGCGTCTATTAGTTTATAAAAATCATCGGGATGAATATAGAAAGCATGGGCGCCAGGGCGTTTCGTGGGGTCCTGACTTGAAAGGTGAACCTCGGGGCGGCGGCCCTTCCAGGTCGGTATCGCTTCGTCCAATGCCTTTCGCAGTGACCATTCGCCGGGGTTCAGGGCGTGATGAAGCGTGTCGACGATGACCGGCACGTCCAACCGCTCGGCAACACGGAGCACATCCTCCGCCGTCCAAAGGCGCTCGTCGTTTTCAAGTGCCAGAAACCTCAAGATTTCCTTTTCTTCTTTCAGCGCACTGATAAAACGATTTACCGTCGCGTTGCGGTCACCGTAAATGCCGCCGAGATGCAAAACCAGCACACCGTCTTCTGCGTTCAGCAGACGTAGCACGGTGGCGCCGTATCGCAGCTCGGCCAGTGATCGTTCTACCACCTCCGGCGACGGGCTGGCCGGGTTGACGACTTGGGAAGGGTGCATCGAGAGACGAATGCCCAGGCGCCTGGCGAGTTCCCCTAATCGTTGCAGCTCCGCTCCGTGCTCGCTTACCCAATCGTACGGGAAGTCCGGATGGGAGGCGAAAGGGATAAGATGCTGGCCGATGCGCAATAAAAACCATTCATTCGCATGATTCCAGTATAGCATGCGCTCCAAATCATAAAAATTTTGCAGGATGACGCGAGTTAGCTTTTCGGTGTCCTGTAATGACGCAAGGCGCAGGGTATGATTGGTAGAAGCGTTGATGGTCAAGTTCTGGCAGGGATATCCGAAACGCAATCCGAGCATAGCAATACGCCTCTTGAGCTGGTAGCGCCCGGGCAAGGCGCGGGTCGCAGCGGCAATATATCTCGGTCAAGCGGCTGTTCTCGTCGCGTCGCGCCGCCTCATCTGCCGAAGCGGCTGTGAGCGAGGGAACAATTTATCTGAGCACGTTCGCCCACGGCGCTCCCTGAATGCAGCAGCGAGCATCTTTCCGCTGTCCGCCCATGCCGCGTCGGCTGCGTGGCACGCCGCAGCGCGTCTGTCTTACCCTCGCAGAAGCAGAATATGTCCGCCGAGGGAGGTCTCTCGAAGGGCTCTCTCTATCGAGCAAGATGCCTTCTTGAGGAAGTCTACTCGCTAATGCCGCTGCACGCAAGTTCTGTTCGATAACGAAAGCGTTGCGGCTCAGGTCACGAAGATCAGCCAAGCGATCTGGATCACCCTTCCTGGTGCCCGAGGGGGAACAGGGGTGAGGAGGAAAGGCATATCTGACTGTTTCGGCGAAAAGGGTTCCCTCGTCCTGCTTCAAAGCATCTTTTTTAGAGCTTGGGGTGCATCCAATTCTTCCCCTGAACGGTCGACGCCGGCGAAGCCTTCCCGGCCTGTGGGCCCAAGTCGGCGAGGGGGCAACTGGACCTCAAACTCCGGTCTCCCCGGATTTGAATCTCAAGGGCTCAGAACGATCATTTTGGGGGAGGCCAGTTGAAAGATCGGCGGGATCCTGTCCATAGATCGGGGCGCTGGAGGCAGATCATCCCCGCCTGTAATGCTGGGCGCCGAGGTGGCGGACCATCCCTTTGATCTCCATCACGGTCAGGGCACTGCTAACCTGGGCGACCGGCAGGCCTGCGGCCTGGGCGATCTCGTCGATGTGCATAGGCTCCCGTCCGAGCAGCTCCAGGAGGCGGGCCTCCACCGGGTCGGCGGGCAGTTGCAGCTGGACCTCCGCCTGCTGGGCGGTCACCGACCAGTTGAGGGCCTCAAGGAGCTCCTGAGGGGAGGTCACCAGTGCGGCTCCGTCCCGGATCAACCGGTTGGTCCCCTGGCTGGCTGCGGAGAAGATGCTCCCTGGGATCGCGAAGACCTCCCGGCCCTGCTCGGCGGCGTGGGCGGCGGTGATCAGCGCCCCGCTGGTCGGGCCGGCCTCCACCACCAGCACGCCCACCGCCAGGCCGCTGATCAGCCGGTTACGGGCCGGGAAGTTCCCCGCTTCCACCCGCGCTCCCAGAGGGAGCTCGGAAAGCAGGGCGCCCTTCTCCACGATGCGGGCGGCCAGCGGGGCGTGGGCCGCCGGATAGACCTGGTCCAGCCCGCAGGGGAGCACGGCCAGGGTGCGCCCTCCCGCTTTCAGGGCCGCCTCGTGGGCGATGGCGTCGATCCCCCGGGCCAGGCCGCTGACGATGGGGATCCCGGCCCGGGCGAGCTCCCGGGCGAACCACTGGGCGGCCTCCCGCCCGTAGCCGGTGGGCTGGCGGGTTCCCACGATGGCCACCGCCCAGCGATCGGCGTCGGAGAGCTGCCCCCGCAGGAAGAGCACTGGCGGAGGATCCGGGATGCGGCGCAGAAGGGGTGGGTAATCCGGATCCGCCCAGGTGAGCACGGTCACGCCTGCCCGGCGCACTCGCTCCAGCTCCTCCCCCGGACGCAGCCGCCCCCGGGCCTCGCGGAGGTTCTGGATCGTGCGCCGGTCCAGGCCAGCTTCCTGCCATGCCTTCTCGTCGGCCTCCCACGCCGCCCGCATGCCTCCGAAACGCTGAAGCAGCGCGCGGAAGCGTGCGGGCCCGATGCCCATCACCCGGTGGAAGGCCAGCCAGTAACCCAGCTCCTCCGGTGACAGGGCCATCCCCGTGCTCCCCGCCTTTGGGGTGAGGTCCAGCGTCAAGCTGCCTCAATCATGATGATAGCCATCCGCGCGCCGGAACCTGGCGCGAGGCTGGGCTGATCAGGCATCCTCGTCGGCTACCATGCGGCGCAGGCGAGTGGCAAGGAGGCGGTAGAAATACGAGCGGTCCCGGAGGCGGAGGAGGCAGGCGCTGAAGGGGGCGGCAGCGATCTCCACCCGATCCCCTTCTTCCAGTGGAAGATCCCCCATCCCATCCACGGTCAGGGCGGCCTTGCCCTCGGTGTGCACGGTGAGGGAGACGCGGGCCCCTTCATCCAGCACCACCGCGCGGTCCAGGCTGAGGTGGGGGGCGATGGGGACCAGGACGATGTTCTTCAGCTCGGGGGGAAGGATGGGGCCGCCGGCAGCCAGGGCGTAGGCGGTGCTGCCAGTGGGCGTGGCGACGATCAATCCGTCGCCGATGTAGGTGGTGAAGTAGCGCCCATCGATCTCCGCGCGGATCCGCACCACTCGTCCCAGGCCCGTCCGGCCGACCACGATGTCGTTGAGGGCGGGGTAGGGCCCGCGGCGCTCGCCCTCGCGGATCTGATAGGCGGTGAGCATGAGGCGGCGCTCGATCCAGTAGCGGCCCTCCCACACCCGCTGCAGTTTCTCTGCCCACTCCTCTGGTTCGATCTCGGTGAGGAAGCCGAAGCGGCCTAAGTTGATCCCTAACAGGGGCACGCCCGCGGGGGCGGCGTAGCGCGCTACGTGCAGCAGTAGGCCATCCCCCCCAAAGGTGAGGGCGAGGTCCCAGCCGGATATCATGGCCCCGTCGCGCAGCTCCTCCGAGGCGATCAGCACCGGCTCCCGGCCGGTTCCTTGCAGGCCCTCGGCCACCGTCTCCGCCAGGCCGCGGGCATGAGGTCGTAGCGGATGGAAGATCAGGCCGATCCGCTGAAAACGCGTCTCTGACACAGACGTCTCCCGGAGGAGGTTCTCCGTCTCTATCATACGAGGAGCGGAGTGGGTCGGGAAGGAGGCCGCCTTATCGAGCAGGCCATCGGAAAGAACGGGCGTCCAGGCTCTGGCCGTTGAGCTCCCAGCTCTCGTCCGAGGCCAGGTAGACGAAGATGGAGGTGATCTCCTCCGGCGTGGGAAGGGAGAGGGGATCCTCTTCCGGATAGGCCTGGGCTCGCATCCGGGTGCGAGTGGGGCCGGGGTTCACCGCGTTCACCCGGATGCCTTCGGGGGCCAGCTCTTCCGCCAGGATCTGGGTAAGGATCTCGATGGCGCCTTTGGAGACAGCGTAGGCGCCCCAGCGCGCTCGCCCCCGGCGCCCGACACCGGAGGAAAGGTGGATGATGGACCCTCCGCCGGCGCGGCGGAGCAGGAGCAGGGCGGATCGGGTGACCAGGAAGACGCCGGTAACGTTGACCTCCAGGACCTCCCGCCAGGCATCCAGGGGGTATTCGGCAATGGGGAGGCGGGGGCCCAGGATGGCGGCGTTGTGGACCAAGACGTCCAGCCGGCCAAAGACCTCCGCCGTAGCGGCCATCAGCTCCGCGACCTGGTCCGGCCGGGTGATATCGCATGGGCGGGCGAGCACCCGCGCTCCTTCTCGCAAGGCCTGGAGCTCCCGGGACGCATCGGCGAGGGCCACAGCGTCACGAGCGCAGAGGGCGACGTCGGCTCCTTCCTGGACGTAAGCCCGGGCGATGGCCCGCCCGATCCCCCGGCTGGCCCCGGTGATCAGCGCCACTTTGCCCCTCAGCCGCATGTGTCCCACTCCTAGTGGTTGTTGTCCAAAAATCTCCGATTCGCAGGCGAGTAGGGGTGACCGGCCGGTCGCCTCTACTCCCCAATCCCCCGCCATCCGCACCGGCCGCGGGGGCGAGAGATCCCAAACGGATCCCCATCCATTGAAAGGCACAACACGAGTGATTCGTAGCGGTAGGGGCGCAGCGCCCCGGCGCACCTACCGCCCTCTCGCTTCAATCCGGGAGGAACCAAGTGCCGGTTTCGCCCCGGAGGGCGGCCGGGATATGGGGCGGATCGGTGATCAATGCGGCTTTCCCCCCACGCTCCAGATAATGGAGAATGGCCTCAATCTTGGGCCCCATGGAGCCCGGCGGGAACTGACCCTCGGCCAGGTGGCGTCGGGCCTCCGAGGCTGTCAGCTGGTCCATCCAGCGCTGGGCGGGCTTCCCGTAATCCAGGGCCACTTTCTCCACGGCCGTTGAGATGAGGAAGAGGTCCGCCCGTAGCTCGATGGCCAGGAGGGCGCTGGCCAGGTCCTTGTCGATGACCGCCTCCACGCCCACCAGGTCCCCCGTCTCATCCTCCACCACAGGGATGCCGCCGCCGCCCGCGGCGATCACGACGAAGCCGTCCTCCAGCAGCGCCCGGATGGCGGGCAGCTCGATGATGCGCTGGGGGCGGGGCGAGGGGACCACCCGCCGCCATCCCCGGCCAGCGTCCTCCCGCACCACCCAGCCCTGCTCCACTGCCCGCCGCCGTGCGGTCTCCTCGTCCATCCACGAGCCGATGGGCTTAGTGGGGTTCTGGAAGGCAGGATCGTTCCGGTCCACCAGGGCCTGGGTGACCACCGTCACCGCTAGCTGGCGCATCCTCCGGCGGCGGAACTCGTTGTGAAGGGCCTTCTGGAACATGTAGCCGATGGCCCCTTGGGTGTCGGCGTCCGCGGCGTCCAAGGGGACGGGGTGGAGTTCGTGGAGGGCGAGCTCGCTGCGCCGCAGGATGAAGCCCACCTGGGGGCCGTTGCCGTGGGTGATCACCACCCGCCAGCCCCGGGCGATCATCTCCGCGATGTGCACCATGGTCTCGCAGGCGGCCTCATACTGATCGGGGACGGTCATGCGGTCGGGCCCCTTGATCAGGGAGTTGCCGCCGACCGCCACGACCGCCAGTCCGGGTTGCAGACGCATCCGCACCTCCGGGGTTGAGCTCAGCGCATGACCAGGGCCATCACAGCCTTCTGGACATGCAGGCGGTTCTCCGCCTGGTCGTAGACCACGGACTGAGGGCCGTCGATCACGGCGTCGGTGACTTCGAGGCCGCGGTCGGCGGGCAGGCAGTGCATGTAGATAGCGTCGGGGCGGGCCCGCTGCATCCGCCGCTCGTCGGAGATCCAGTCCTGATACTTGCGCGCGATGCGGGCGCTCTCCTCCGGGTTGGTGGTGGTCAGCCAGCACCCCCAGCTCTTAGGGTAGACTGCGTCGGCGTCCCGGAAGGCCTCATCCATGCTGTCGGTGATCTCGAAGACCCCGCCGCTTCGGCGGGCGTTCTCCTCCGCCTGCTCCACGATGTCCGGCATCAGCTTGAACTCGGGGGGATGGGCCAGGACCACGTGCATCCCGAAGCGGGTGAGCTGCAGGATGAGGGACTGCGGAACCGAAAGGGGCTTTTGGTAGCTGGCCGCGTAGGCCCAGGTGACGGCGATCTTCTTCCCCCGTAGGTCCCGCCCCTTCTTCTCCACCAGGGTCATCAGGTCGGCCAGGATTTGGAAGGGGTGGTAGATGTCGCACTGCATGTTGAGGACCGGCGCCCGGCTGTGGCGGGCCACTTCGGTGATGTAGCGGTTGCCCACTCCCCAGTCCACGTGGCGGATGGCGATGGCGTCGAAGTAGCGCCCGTAGATCTCCCCAATCTCTTTGGCGGTGTCCCCGTGGGCGATCTGGGTGGTCTTGGATTCGATGAAGGCAGGGTGCCCGCCGAGCTGGGCCAGGCCCGCCTCGAAGGAGGCGCGGGTGCGGGTGCTGCTGTAGAAAAAGAGCATTGCCATGGTCTTCCCTTCCAGATAACGATGCGGGATCCCCATGGCCTGCTTCATCTTGAGGTCGAAGGCCGCTTCTAACACCGTCTGGACCTCCTCCACGGAGAGGTCTAGGTCGCTGATCACGTCGCGGCCGCGCAGGTGGGTCTGCATAGGCGTCCTCCCTGGAGTGGGATGGAGGGTTCACGCGCCTTGCAAGGCGCTCAGGGTGTTCTGCAGCACGGAGGGGAAGAGGGCGTAGAAGGCGGTGGCCTTCACCACCTCGCTTAAGGAGATGTGCTCATCCACCCGGTGGGCGTAGGTTTCATCCCCTGGGCCGAAGCCGATGCTGGGGATGCCGGCTTTCCCGACCCAGTAGGTGCCGTTGGTGGAGAAATCCCACTTCCCCGTAGGCCGCCGCTCTCCCCACAGGGCCTCGATGGTCGCCTGCCCAGCCCGCACCAGGGGATGAGATTCCTCTAAGGCCCAGGCGGGGAAGTATTTCTCCACCGGATACCGGAAGCCGGTGTAGCTGGGGTCCTCGTAACGGAGGATCTCCACGCGGATGCTCTCCTGATGCTCCGGCGGGATGCAGGACTCCACCTGAGCCAGGGCTTCCTCCTTGGTCTCTCCGAAAGTCAGCCGACGGTCGATGTAGATGATGCATTTGTCAGGGACCGCGTTGATGGAGGGCGTGCAGCTTTCGATCGTGGTAACGGTGATCGTGCCCTTCCCCAAGAACTCGTGGGGCTTCAGCCGGAGGTCCAAGTCGCGGATGCCCGCGATGACCGGGAGCATCTTGTAGATGGCGTTGTCCCCCAGCCAGTTGGAGGCGGCGTGGGCGCTGCGTCCCTTAGCTATCACTTTCAGTTCCACCCGCCCGCGATGGCCCCGATAAACTCGCAGGCCGGTGGGCTCCCCGATCACCACCGCGTCCGGGCGGATCTTCGGATCCACCTCCACGAAGACGTTGGGGGCTAGGCCGTCGCACCGTTCCTCCACGTTGCCGAAGTAATAGATCGTCCATCCCTCCAGCAGGCCCAGGTCTCGGGCGATGGCCAGCCCGTAGATCATGCCGGGGGTGGACCCTTTCTCGTCGCATGTCCCGCGGGCGTAGAAGAGATCGCCCTCCAGCCGCCCTCGGAAGGGATCCCAAGCCCACTGCTCCGGGTCCCCGATGCCCACGGTGTCCAGGTGGCTGTCGTAGACCAGGATCCGCAGGCCGTGGCCGATGCGGCCCAAGATGTTGCCCATGACGTCGAAGCGGATCTCCTCGAAGCCCAGGCGGTGCATCTCCTCAGCAACCCGCTCCCCGACTGCCCGGATCTGGGCATCGTAGCTGGGGATGGCCACGAGGTCGAAGAAGAAGCGCAGGATCTCCTCCCGGCGGGCCTCCACTGCTCGTTGGATGGCAGAGATGATCTCCGCAGCCATCTTCGATCTCCCCGTTCGGAGGATTGCAGAGGGTCCGGGAAAGGACCGACGGCAATCCTTATCGATGCGCGGCATTTTGTCAAGCGCAGGCGAATGCGGTCCCTTGGCCTGTGTGTCGAACGAATTCGACCTCATAAGGCCTCCGGCCGACGGTCGGCCTGCGCCGACCGATAAAACGGCTTTGCGTCGGTGGAGGCGGACGCTTGGCGCGCATCGCCTGGAGAGGCCGATTTCCATCGACATGAAAGCGGGCCTGCACCGAACGAAGCGCATCCTTTGCGGTGGCAGCCGATGCAGGGCGCTTCGCATACCTGCGGACAGGCAAGGGGCTGCCGCGCCAGCTGGGATCGCGGTTGATACAACCTGATGGCTCCGAGGCCAGGCGCTTCTCTCCGTACGTTGCGGGGAGTCGAGGCCGAAGTCTATCCTATGGCGCTCTGCTCTCGATCAGCTGCGCAGCGGCCTCCTCTACGCCGCCGGCTGCCTCCATTCGCTGCGCCCACATCCGCGCCCGCTCCTGGAAGATCGGTTCCTTCAGCAGAGCGGCGATCCGCTCTCGCCATCGCCGGGGCGTGGCCTCGGCGGGCCGCATCGAAAGCCCCACCCCCGCCGCTTCCACACGGCGGGCTTGCAGGTGCTGCTCCCCCGCATGAGGGACCACCAGCTGGGGGACGCCGTAAACCAGGGCCGTGTGGGTGGTCCCCATCCCCCCGTGGTGGATCACCAAGTCCAGCTCCGGGAACGTGGCGGCGTAGTCCACCCAATCCCGGAGCGGGAGGTCCGGCAGGGCGCGGCGCACGGCCTCCTGAAGCCCAGGGGCGAAGGGGCTCCGCCCGAGGACCGGGATGGGCTGGCCGCCCAGGGCCTGCACGGCGCGGGCGGCGCCGATGAAGAAGGCCGGATCCCCCGTGAAAGTGCTCCCTAAGGTGATCAGCACGCAGGGGTGCGGACGGGGCGCAGAGGCGGAGGCAGGGACCCTCCGACGCCCTCCGAAAAACCGGTTCTGTGAGTCTAGGCGTTCCAGATCGACGAACCAGTTGGCGGGGAAGAAGACGATGTGGGCGCATGGAGAGATGATCTGGGGGAAGGGATCCGACCGCCAGTAGCGGCCGGTCAACCCAAGGCGGTCGGCCACCCTGGCAAGCTGGGCCCGGGCGGCCTCGCCCTCCGCCTGGGCCTCCGCGGTGGCCGGGGCCGGCCAGCGCCCAGCCGGGAAGCCGACCACGAGGAGGGGGAGGTCGTAGCGCTCCGCCGCCCAAGCTGCGGCCCCGGCAAAGGGCTCCGCCACGAGGATGTCCGGGCGCCACGCCTCAATCAGGGAGCCCAATGGGCGGAGGGCGCGCGCATGCTCCTCCGGGTGCAGCCAAGCCGCTAAGGCTCGCTCTGGCCGTTGCCGTGCCCGTTCCGCCGGAGGGAGCTCCGACGGGAGCGGCGGCAGCCACCGCCAGCCCACCGAGGGCAGCGGGACGAAGGGTAAGCCTCGGCGGACCACTGCCTCCTGCACCGGGGGTCCGCTGGCCCACAGCACCCGCTCCCCGCGTCCGGCGAGGGCAACCGCCAGATCCAGGTAGCCGCCGTAATCCAGATGGCCCCACAAGGGGACCGACACGAACAGCCAGCGCCGGGTCCTCATGGTCCCATCCGCGTTGGCCCGCGGCCGGCCTCCTGGTGGCAGCGCTTGCAGGCTGGGATCACGATCTCCTGCACAACGAAGAAGGGCGTCACCGTCTCCACGTGGGCGCGATGGCAATCCACGCACCCCACTGAGGTCCAGAGGTCCGGCCGGAACAGATCCGTGTGGAAGTGGTTCTCAAACCCCTGGGCCATCACCGGGTTCGTCACCCCAGGCGGGATCCCCGCCCGGGCAGGCTCCTGGACGTGGCAGAGGCGGCAGCTGTTCTCCAGGAGGCCGGGCAGGCGCACCGGGTGATGTGGAACGTCCGGCGGCGTGAAGGGGGTCCGGGCCGCGTTCCATGCGCCCAGGGCTAAGGTGCGGACGCGATCAGGGAGGGAAGAATCCCCCCGATGACAGGCCACGCAAGAGAGGCCAGCCCTGGCGTGGGCGGCGGCCAGGTCGACCGGGCGGCTTCCCTGCGCGGCAGCCGCTCGACCCACGTAGGTGGTTTCCGGGCGCAGGTGACAGACGGCACAGAAAGGATCCCGTTCCTCCAAGCGGGAGACCGTCAGAGCTGCCCCCAACGCGAAAAGGAAAAGGGCTGCAAGGGTCACGCCGAGGAGCCCTCCCTGTCGCCGGAGGACCGCTGATCCACTCAGGAGAAGAAGCCGATCCATGGTTTGCTGCCGGGAACGCCCGGGGCCTCTCGGACCACGCCCGGTGGGATCTCATGCCTCCGACATCCCGGTGGGGACCTTCGTACCCGGTATTCGCCCGGGGAGCCGGTTCCGGATCAGGATGGCCAGCCCTACGGCCAGGGCGATCAGGGAGAAGATCTGGGCCGCGGCGATGTCCCCCAGCTTCCAGGCGTCAGGCCGCAGGGTTTCGATCCACAGGCGCCCCACCGGATACCAGATCAGATAGAGGGCAAAGAGGTCCCCCTCCCGAAGGCGATGCCCCAACCGCCGGCTCAGGGTGAACAGGATCAGGAAACCGAGGGTGTTCCAGAGGGATTCATACAGGAACACCGGGTGGAAGCGGGTCTCAGGGGGCAGGGTGAGGTGCTGGGGCAGGCGGCGCTCCAAGGAGATCGGGATGCCCCAGGGGAGGGTTGTGGGAGGGCCATAGAGCTCCTGGTTGAAGAAATTCCCCCAGCGGCCGACGGCCTGCCCCACCAGAATCGAGGGCGCCACGATGTCCAGCCAGCGCCAGACGGCCAGCTGGTGACGATAGGCGTAAAGGAAGAACCCGACCAGCCCCCCGATGAGGGCCCCGTAAATCGCAAGCCCTCCCTCCCAGATGTAGAGGATCTTGATCGGGTTCTCCCGATAATAGGGCCATCCCACAGCGCCCTCCGGGTTGGAGAACACGTGATAGAGGCGGGCACCGATCAGGCCCAGGAGAAAGACGACCAGCAGGCCATCCCATACGTGATCCGGCTTCTCCCCCCGGCGGCGGGCCTCTGCTGCCGCCAGGTA
Source organism: Thermoflexus sp. (assembly GCA_017743605.1). Taxonomy (GTDB): domain Bacteria; phylum Chloroflexota; class Anaerolineae; order Thermoflexales; family Thermoflexaceae; genus Thermoflexus. The sequence continues at coordinate 18,963 of JAGHYO010000011.1, forward strand.
GGCGCCCAGGAGGACCCCGATCATCAGCAGCAACCCGTAGGCGCGGATGGCGAAATTCCCCACGCACAGGATGGCTCCCGTTGTCCCCGGCGGACAGAACATCCTGGACCTCCTGTTCGGGAATCGCAGCCCCGTGGGGCCTGATCCTCATTATATCCCGCCTGTCGGGATGGACCGGCGGAGACGTGATGCTAAAATAGGAACGGTGCCTTCGATGAAAGACCTAAGGAGACGCGCATGCTGCGCGCGCGCTGTCCCTATTGCGGCCGGCCGTTCTCCGTCTCCCGGGAGGAGGCGGCAGGGATCCTGGCCCGGGCGCTGACGGAGAGCGCTCGCTACGGGATGCGGGAGTGCCCCTTCTGCCGCCGGCGGGTGAAGATCGGCCTGGCGGAACTGCGCCGGGTGGCCCCAGCGGGAGCCGAGCTGGTTTCCCCGGTGCCCGAAGCGGCCGCCTCCCCGTCGCCAGAGCCGCCCGCCGGGACGGAGGCCCCAACCCCCGAGCCGGAGGAGGAAGTGCCCCCCGCGCCGACCCCACAGGTGCGTCGGGAACGAACAGAGGCCGCCCCATCGGGCCCGAAGCGCTCCCGACGCTGAACTGGCTCCTCATCCTTAAAGACGGGGGCCGCGCCTTTGGTCGAGTGATGGGATTCACGATGAGCAGAGCGGCAGGAGAGTGCTCAGAATCCTGCGATACAGGTGATACAGGAGGTCTCCCCATGATCGATGTCCGGGATCGTTTGCGGCGGCCACAGTGGGGGGAGGCGCTGGCCCTGGCCGACAGCCGGGCCGAGGTGCGCGATCCCCTCTGGATCCGCGCGCAAGGGATCGACGAGCTGGTTCATCAGGCGGTCTTCGGCTCCCCACCGGAGCGGGCGGAGGCCCGCTGGTGGATCTACGGCATCGCCCAAGCGCTGGGGGTCATCCCCGCCTCCATCCATGCTCTCTATGCCGCGCGAGGCCAGGGGGAGATCCCCCCGACCTTCACCGTCCCGGCCCTGAACCTGCGGGGGATGACCTACGACATGGGCCGGGCGGCCTTCCGGGCCGCGCGGCGGCTGGAGGTGGGGGCATTGATCTTCGAGATCGCCCGCAGCGAGATCGGCTACACCGACCAGCGCCCGGAGGAATACGCCGTGGTCCTGATGGCGGCCGCCGTCAAGGAGAGCTTCGCAGGCCCTCTCTTCCTTCAGGGAGACCACTTTCAGGTTTCCGCAAAAGCCTATGCCCGGGATCCCGAGAAAGAGCTGCAGGCGGTGCGGGACCTCGTGGCGGAGGCCATCGCGGCGGGGTTCTACAACATCGACATCGACACCTCCACCCTGGTGGACCTCTCCCAGCCGACCCTGGATGCGCAGCAGCGCCTGAATTACACCTTATGCGCGGCCCTCACCCGTTACATCCGCTCGATCGAGCCACCCGGCGTGACGATCTCTGTCGGCGGGGAGATCGGGGAGGTGGGCGGCAAGAACAGCACGGTGGAGGAGCTGCGGGCCTTCATGGACGGCTACCGCCGGGAGCTGGGGGAGGTAGTGGGGATCAGCAAGATCAGTGTGCAGACAGGCACCACCCACGGCGGGGTGGTGCTGCCGGACGGAACCCTGGCCCAGGTGGCCATCGATTTCGAGGCGCTCCGGGCCCTTTCCCGGGCGGCCCGCCTGGAATACGGGCTGGCGGGGGCGGTGCAGCATGGGGCCAGCACCCTCCCGGAGGAGGCTTTCCACAAGTTCGTGGAATGCGAGGCCTGCGAAGTCCATCTGGCCACCGGCTTCCAGAACCTGGTCTTCGAGATGCTCCCTGTGGCCTTCCGGGAGGAGATCTACGCCTATCTGCGGGCTCATCGTGCCGACGAGCGAAAGCCGGGGGAGACGGACGAGCAGTTCTATTACAAGGCCCGCAAGCGGGCGTGGGGGCCCTTCAAGCAGGCCTTCTGGGAGCTCCCGGAGGAAGTGCGTGGGCCCATTCGGGAGGCCCTGGAGGCGCGCTTCGCGCTCCTCTTTGAGCGCCTCCGGGTGGCCGGCACCCGGGAGCTGGTCGCCCGCTACGTGCGTCCGGTCCCCCTCCTCCGCCCGATCCCAACGCCGACGGCGGAGACGAAAGCCGAGGAGGTGGAGGGGCTGGCAGACTAAGGGCCCTTCTCAGGGCAGCGGCCCAGCAGGGAGCGCGGCATCCTTACTCCCACAACGTTCGCAGGGCCTCCAAGATCCTGCGGGCGCAGCGTTCCCAGGAGAACCGCTGCCGGTTGGCGTGGCCTCGCGCGATCAGGGCGGACCGGAGCTCCGGATCCCGCGTTAGGCGGCTCAGGGCCTCCGCCCACGGCGCGGGGTCGTCCGGAGGGAGGAGGAGCGCGCCCTCTCCGGCGACCTCCCGCAGGCTCCCGCTGGGGGCGCAGAGGACCGGCACCCCGCATGCCTGGGCTTCCAGGACCGGGAAGCCAAAGCCCTCATAGAGGGAAGGGAGCAGGAAGGCCTCGGCCCGGCTCAGCAACGCTCCTCGCGTGGCGTCATCCACATATCCGGTCAGGATCAGACGGCCCGCCCACATCGGATCCCGGCGCAGGCGCTCGAAGGCCGGGTCCGGCCATCCCGGCTTTCCGATGATCACCACCTGGCCCTCCCATCCCTCCGCAAGCCGACGCGCCGCAACCTGAAGGATCAGCCCGAAGTTCTTGCGCGGATGGATCGTCCCCACCGAGACCAGATAAGGGGGCTGGACCCCGAAGCGGCGCAGGATCGCCTCTGCGTCCTCCGGGATGGGCGGCGGATCGTAACCCGGGTAGGCCACCACGATCTTCTCCGCCGGGACGTGGTAGAAGCGGATGAGGTCCGCTCGTGTGGCCTCGGAGTCGGCGAAGACGACACGGGCGACGGCGGCGCTCCACCGCGTGGAGAGCTCCAGATACAGCCGCTGGGCGAACGGATGCGCATGCGGGAAGTGGCGATAGCCCAGGTCGTGGATGGTGACAGCGCTCCGGGGGTGAACCAGCGGGATCACGTGTGCGGGGACGAAGAGGGCTGTGGGCGGACGGCGGGCCATCTCCCACGAGAGGCGCAGATGAGTCCACAGACGCGGGAAGGGGATCACCCGATGCTCCACTGACGGGGAGGGCGGGAAAAGGCTAAGCGGCGGGGGTTCCCGAAAGTAAAGGCGGACCCGCACCCCTTCGGCTTCAGCGTAAGGAAGAAGGGACCGGATCACGGCCTGGGCGTAGCGCTCCACTCCCGTCGGACGGGCGAGGGTGGCGCGGCTGGCGTCGATGCCCAGGACCGGACGCGTGTCCATCGCTTCACGGGGAGGACCGGCAGGCTGCTTCCAGTTGCCAGATCTTCTCTAGGCGGCGGGCGTGGCGACCCCCCTCGAAGGGGGTGCGCAGCCACGTGTCCAGGATCTCGATCGCCAAGCCGGGCCCGACCACCCGGCCACCCAGGCAGAGGACGTTGGCGTCGTTGTGCGCGCGGCTCATCTTCGCGGTGTAGG
>JAGHYO010000266.1 GCA_017743605.1 Thermoflexus sp.
AAGGTCACCGGCACGCCCCCCGCCAGGGTCACCTCCGGCGCGTAGGAGACAAAACACGGCTGGGGGATGATCACTTCATCTCCTGGATCCAGGATGGCGTTCACCGCCAAGTAGAGGGCTTCGGAGACCCCAACCGTGATCAGGAGCTCCGACTCCGGATTGTAGGAGACGCCGTAGAGCCGGTGGAGATGCTCGGCCAGGGCCTCCCGCAATTCGATCAGCCCGGAGTTGCTGGTGTAGTGGGTCTCCCCCCGCAGCAGGGACTCCACGCCGGCTTTGAGGATCGGCTCCGGCGTCACGAAATCGGGCTCGCCGATGCTCAGGCTGATCACGTCTTTCATCGTCGCCGCAATGTCAAAGAAGCGGCGGATCCCGGACGGCGGGATGGAAGCCACGCGCTGGGCAATGAAGCTCCGCATCTCTGCAACCTCCTGGTCAGGTCCTCCGATCAGCGGCGAAGATCGAAGTCGCCCTTCACACTTCCCTCTCCCGCTGGGGATTTTCCCCCTGCCCCGCCGGATCAACAAGGCCACCGGATGGAAGGGGGAGATCCCGAGCGAGCGCGCGGGATCCCCCAAGGGGTTCGAGGGCCTGGCGCACCACCGCCCGAAACTCCGCCAGGATCATCGCGGTGGCCCCCCAGATGGCGTGCGCCCCCAGACGGAGGATCGGGATCCGCCACCGCGCGCCGTAAAGCTCCCATTCCTCCTCGTCCTGGTGGCGCGGGTCCAGCAGCCAGGAGAGGGTGGCCTCCAGCACCTCCGCCACCTCCAGCGGGGCGGGATGGAAAGTGGGACGCTCCGGGAGATAGCCGACCACCGGAGACACCAGAAAGCCGCTGGAGGGGACATACAAAGGGGTGAGATGGCCCAGAAGACGCACCCGGCTTCCCGGGGAGCCCAGCTCTTCTTCGGTTTCCCGCAGGGCCGCTCCTTCCGGGGATTCGCCGGGCTTGCACGCGCCCCCGGGCAGGGAGATCTGCCCCTTGTGATGGGCCACCTGATCCGTCCGGCGGGTAAGCGGGAAGGCGAGGTCGCGGCGCTGGGGATGCAGGAGGATCAGCACGGCTGCCGGCCGGGCCTCTGGGGGAAGTTCCCCCGCCTGCTCTAGGAAGGCCCGGCGATAGGGCGGGGCCATCTCCCACTGGGCGGAGGGCCCGGGGAGCGACCGAGCCAGCGCCTCCCGAAGCCGCCCGATCATCGCTTCCGGGGTGGGCTCGGTGAGGGCGGAGGGATTCATGACTGCGCCCCCCAGGCCATGGCCTCTTCTAACAGCGCGATCACTTCCTCATCGGAGACCTGCTCGAACTGCTCGTAAAAGGCCCCGACGGCCCAGAACAGGGCCGGCGTGTAAAGCACTACCGCCGCGTCGGCTTCCGCTTCCACGCGGGGCAGCATCTCCGGCGGCGCTACCGGGGCGGCGGCGATCCGCCGCTTCGCGCCTCGGTGGCGTAGCGAACGGAGGCTGACCCACATCGTGGCCCCCGTGGCGATCCCATCGTCTACCACCACCACGGTTCGCCCTTCGACCGGAATCGAAGGGCGAAGGCCGCGGAAGCAGGCCGCCCGCCGCCGCAGCTCCTCCTGCTGGCGGCGGGTCTCTTCCTCGATGTAGGTTGGGGGGATCTCCGGCATAGTGATGGCCAAGGGATCGATCCAGAGGGTTCCATCCTCTGCTACCGCGCCGATGGCCAGCTCCGGGTTGCCGGGGGCGCCCAGCTTGTGGGCCAACATCACATCCAGGGGCGCTTGCAGGGCTCGGGCGACCTCGTAAGCCACGACCACACCCCCCCGGGGGATTCCCAGCACCACCACCTGCCCGGCCTGCGCCTCCGGTTCCAGATCCCGCAGGGCCTCCGTCAGCCGTCGTCCGGCCTCCCGCCGATCCCGAAACCGCATCGATGCCTCCATGCCCCCGCAACTCCCAAGATGATCTTAACTCAGATTCCTGGGTTGCAGATTCAGAGGCTCCCCGCGGACCGCATGAAACCCAGCCGTCTAAGAGGCCATCGGGATCTGCTCGCTTCCCAGCGGATCAAGGAGGATTCTCCTCAGGGATGTCCTCTGGGTGGATCCGAGCGACAGCGGCTAAGCGATCGGTCTCGGCCAGGGCGATCAGGCGGCTGCCGCGGGCAGCCCGGCCAGCCTGGGGGATCTCCCGGACCGGGATCCGGATGGCCATCCCGCTGAGCGTCAACAGCACGAGATCGTCTTCCGGGCGCACCGTCCGCGCGGCCACCACCTCCCCGATCTCCTCCAAGCGATCCGTCACCGTCCGCACGCCCCCCGTGGCCCGACCCTTTTGGGGATATTGGGCGAAGGGGGTGCGCTTCCCGAAGCCCCCCGCTGTCACCACCAGGAGCTCTCCCTCCGGATCCACCCGATCCAGGGCGACCACCTGGTCTCCTCCTTCCAGTCGGATGCCTCGCACGCCGGCCGCCGCCCGGCCCATCGGGCGCACCTCCGCCTCCTCGAAGCGCAGCGCCTGGCCTCGGGCCGTCACCAGCACCAGGTCCCCGCGGCCATCGCTGAGGGAGACGTCCTGCAACACATCCCCCGCCTCCAACAGGATGGCCACCAGGCCGGAGGAGCGGACGGTGAGGAACTCGCTCAGGGGAACCCGCTTGATCTTCCCCAGGCGGGTGGCCATCACTAGGTAACGGTCCGCCCCATCGCCGGCCCCTTCGATCCAGGCGGGCGGGACCGCCACCAGGGCGGTGATGCGCTCCCCCTCCGCCAGATTGACCAGGTTCACAACGGGGAGGCCTCGGGCCGCCCGATCTGCATCCGGCGCCTCGTAGACCCGGATTCGGTAGGCCCGCCCCTGATCCGTGAAAAAGAAGAGGTGGTCCAGGGCGCGACAGGTCAGCCCCCGGGCCACTGCGTCCTCCTCGTTGGTGGCCATCCCAGTGACCCCCCGTCCCCCGCGGCCTTGGGGCCGGTAGGCGGCCACCGGCACCCGCTTGATGTATCCCCGCTGGCTCAGGAGCACCAGCACCCACTCGTCGGGGATCAGGTCCTCCACGGTGAACTCCGCCGTGGCCTCGGGAAGGATGCGGGTGCGGCGGGGATCGCCGTATTTCCCCTTCAGCTCTTGCAGCTCCCCGCGGATCACCCTTAGGATCTTGAGAGGATCGGCCAGCAGGGCCTCCAGCTCGGCGATACGGACCTGCAGATCCTGGTATTCCTCCTCCAGCCGCTGGCGCTCCAGCGCCGCCAAGCGCCGCAGGGGCATGTCCAGGATGGCCTGGGCCTGGACCTCGGTGAGCCCGAAGCGGGCCATCAGCTGCCCTTTCGCGGTTTCCGCATCGGGGGCGTTGCGGATCAGGGCGATCACCTCATCCAAGAACTGCAGGGCGATCCGCAGACCCTCCAGGATGTGGATCCGCGCCTTCGCCCTCTCCAGGTCGTAGCGCGTCCTCCGGGTCACCACCTGGATCCGGTGCTCGATGAAGAGCTGCAGCATCCGCTTGAGGGAGAGGACCCGGGGCTGGCCGTCCACCAGGGCCAGCATCTGGACCCCAAAGGTGGTCTGGAGGGGGGTGAACTTCAAGAGCTGGTTGAGCACCTTCTGGGGTTGGGCGCCGCGCTTGAGCTCTATGACGACGCTCATCCCATGGCGGTCGGACTCATCGCGCAGGTCAGCGATGTCCTCGATGCGCCCCTCGCGGACCAGCTCGGCGATCCGCTCGATGAGGGCCGCCTTGTTCACCTGATAGGGCAGCTCCGTCACCACGATCCGCCAGCGCCCGCCCTTCATCTCCTCGATGCGGGTCACTGCCCGCACCACCAGCCGCCCGTGCCCGGTGGCATAGGCCGCCTTGATCCCCTCCTGGCCCAGGATCAGCCCGCCGGTGGGGAAGTCGGGGCCCGGGATGAAGCGCATGAGGTCATCCACAGTGA
>JAGHYO010000267.1 GCA_017743605.1 Thermoflexus sp.
GGTCAGGCATTTTACCCTAAGTCGGTGACCTCTGCGATCTCCAGGGGAAGACGGGGGGCGCCCAAAGTGCTCTCCAGCAGCGCCACCAGGCCGGCGGAGACCAGGGTGTGGCCGCCCAGTAGCACCGGGAGGGGTGCTCGGGCGGCTGCCTCCACCCACTCCCGCAGAAGCGGATCGTGGATGGCTTCCCATGCGAACAGATCGGCCGCGTAGCGATCCACAGGTTCTGGCCAGCGTCCGGCCGCGGCCATCCAGACCCGGATGTCCAGGAGGGCCCCGTCCGCCAGCTCGCCTAAGGTCTGAAAGAACACGCGGGGCCCGACGGCCTGCAGGTAGGCATACACCAGGGAACGCACCTCCCCGCGTTGCATCCGGGCGCTGGCCTGCATGCCGCGCTCCTCGCTGAACACCCGCGTCCAGACCTGGGCGTGGCGTTCCAGGGCCGCCCAGGCCCAGGAGGGGACCCGGCCGGCCAGGATCAGGCGGCTCCCCGGCGTCCGCAGCAGGGCCTCTATCCGCGCGACCTGGTGGGCGTCCCACCCAGTTTCCTCCACAGCCTTGCGCAGGACGGGTGGAGCCATGGGATGACGGGCGACGATCAACGCATCGACCGGCGTATCCAGATCGAGAAGAGAGGCGGTGGAGCGTGGCCAGACGCGCGCGGGGAGCTCCCCTTCCCGGTGAAGAACCCAAGCCAAGGCGTTGTCGGTGGGGAAGTGATGCGAGCGCGCCCGAACGGCCTCCGCCGGGGCGAGGGCGATCCAGTCGCTGGAGTGCAGGTTGTTGGTCAGCAGCCCCTCCTCCATCTCCTGGAAAGCCCCCAGGGCGGCGTCCCAGTCTTCCGACGTCATGAGCGGGGAGGCGCCCGCGCCGACATACAGAAGGCGCGAGATGCGGTAGCGCACGATCAGGTCCGATAGGCGGGAACCGAAATCGAAAGGCTGCCCTGCAGAATCCAAATCGATCTCGAGGGACAAGGGCGAGCGGCCCATGGATTCCAGTCCCTCCAGATCCGGGGCCGCCAGGACGGCCCGGGCCACCCGACCGGTGCTCATGATCCGGCTGAGGGTCTCCCGCGCCGCCACCCGCAGGAGGAACCTCATCGTGCGCTCGAGGGGGTGAGCGCCCAAGGGGCCCACCATCATCACCAGGGTGAGATCTTTCATGGATGCTGTTCCGCTCCCTCGCGGATCTCGCGGCTGCGATCCCGACCTTCCGCGCCTATGATAAGGGGGGTCCCCCCACAACGGATAGGCCGCGCCCCTCACTCTCCATGTTGAGCCGGTGATCTGCTTGGGGACCTGTTCCACATCCGTGTCGGGGAGCTGTAAGGTAAAATGGAGGCGTGCGGTTCCCCGCTCCGTGTAGCGGTCGGGGCGGCACCTTCGAGATGCCTGGAGGCCTCGATGATCGCCACCCCGCGCGGCGCAGCGACGACATGGCCGCAGTGGATCGCCTTGGGCCTTTACGGGCTCGTCCTGACCATGACTGCGAACATCGTGGACCCGCCGTGGCTGAGCCAGAAGGCCCACCAGTTGGCCGGTCCGGGCTGGCAAAACACCCTGCTAGGGGGCGTTGCCTTCATCGGCCTGGTGTGGGCCGCGCTGGTCCAGCCGATTTTTGGGGCCTGGAGCGATCGGCTCCGGACCCCATGGGGACGCCGGAAGCCTTTTCTCTGGCTCGGAAGCCTTCTGCTGGCTTTGGCCCTCGCCCTCGTGGTGGCTGCCCCTTCGGTGCCGATGCTGATCTTAGCTCTGCTGCTGACGCTGACCTGCTCGAACATGGTGCAGGCTGCCTATCAGGGGTTGATCCCCGATCACGTGCCAGAGCATCAGCGAGGGCAGGCCTCCGGCATCAAGGGGTTTGTGGAGATCCTGTCGGCAGTGGTGGGCCCGCTGATCGCCGGATATTTCCTGGGCCAGGGTCAGATCTGGGGACCGTATCTGGTGCTGCTGGGGGTTTATCTGGCGGTGGGCTTGATCAGCGCCGTCGCAGTGCCCTCCCAGGCTCTAGCGGAGCCGCCTTCCCGTCGCCCCACTTGGATCTATCAAGTGGACTGGAGCCGGGCACCCACCTTCGCCTTCTGGCTGGCCCATCGCCTGGTCTTCTGGTGCGCGTTGCTGACATTGCGCACCTTCCTGATCTTTTTCTTCCGCGACACAATGGGCCTGACGATGGAACAGGCCCAATCCCTGAACGGGACCCTCTCCGCGGTCCTAGGGGCGATGATCCTGATCCTGATGGTGCCGGCGGGGACCCTGGCGGACCGCTGGGGGACGCGGCCGCTCTTACAAGGGGCAGGGGTCTTGGCTGGCCTGGGCACCTTCGGGTTCCTGGCGGCCTCCCGGCTCGCCGGGCGGCCGGAGCTGCCCGCCCTGTTGGCGGCCTCCCTGATGATCGGGATCGGGGTCGCGCTGTTCATCGCCGCCAGCTGGACCTGGATCACCCGCATCGTCCCCCCGGAGGAGTCCGCGCGCTACCTTGGGCTGGCGAACATGGCCACTGCCCTCGGCAGCGCCGTCGCCCGTTTGAGCGGCCCGGCCATCGATGCCATCAATCGGAGCACCGGAGGGCTGATGGGCTATGATGTGGTCTACGGCCTCGCCGGCCTGCTCTTTCTGGGAAGCCTCCTGCTGGCTCGCCCACCGGCCCGGGCCCTTCAAACCGATCGGCGTTGACAGCCCTCTCTCTGCTGTGTAAAATAACCCGCGTCTGTCCCGTTCGAGATCCGGTCGGAAACACATGGAGGACCCGGGAGCATGCCGACGTTCAATCAGCTGGTGCGCAAAGGACGAAAGCCTAAGGTTCGGAAAAGCAAGTCGCCGGCGCTCCACTGGAAGTACAACTCCCTCACCGGGGAGCGCTATTGGGAGCCTAAAGGCGCGCCCCAGCGTCGGGGGGTGTGCGTGGTGGTGCGCACCATGACCCCCAAGAAGCCCAACTCGGCGCTGCGGAAGATCGCCCGGGTGCGCCTGACCAGCGGCGTGGAGGTCACGGCATACATCCCGGGCGAGGGCCACAACCTGCAGGAGCACTCGGTGGTCTTGGTGCGAGGCGGCCGTGTGAAGGACCTCCCCGGGGTGCGTTACCACATCCTCCGTGGCACCTTGGACTCCGCAGGAGTGGAGAAGCGACGCCAGGGCCGATCCAAATACGGCGCCAAGCGTCCGAAGGAGCAGAAGGCCCAGAAGAAGTGATTCCGATCCGATCATCCCAATGATAACCAGCAATGAGCCCGACTCTGCTGAGAAAGGGGCCATATCGGGTTTATATTTACTCGCACGATTGTAACGAGCCTCGCCATGTCCATGTAGATCGAGAAAATAAAAGCGCCAAGTTTTGGCTCGACCCTGTTGTAATCCTGGCAGTCAATTATGGCTATAGTCGGGCTGAGTTGCGGCAGATCGAATCAATTCTGACGGAGGAGTTGGATCTTCTGCGGGAGCGATGGGATGACTTCTGTGGCGGCCACTCTGGTGCTTCCTAAAATTCTTCAAGTCCGCGTAACAGAGGATAGTTTGGTTGTGGATCTGGAGGACGGCCGCACCCTCATGGTGCCTCTGAGCTGGTATCCACGTTTAGTTCATGGAACGCCGGAGGAGCGGCAGAGGTTTGAGATCGCCGGGGCCGGCTATGGCATCCACTGGCCGGATCTGGATGAGGATGTGAGCGTAGAGGGCTTGCTTCTGGGAAAGCCCTCCGCCGAAAGCCCGGCGTCCCTGGCCCGGTGGCTGGCCTCCCGAGGGAGGAAGCGGGCCTGAGCTCTTGGTGGTGAGCCTTGATCATTGAGTTTAGGAGTTACGCAGTTGGATCCGTCCTTCTCCCCACGCGGCGGACGGGGCGATCATCATGATGGAGGCGGCGACGATGCCGACGGTCTGCCTGCGGTTCCGATTCGAG
>JAGHYO010000268.1 GCA_017743605.1 Thermoflexus sp.
GAAGGACCGCGCTACCTGGGGCTGGGGCGCTGGGCGACGGCGGAGGCCGGCATCACCGAGGTGGTGGCCGCCTTCGCGGACACCGGGACGCTGTGGGTGGCCGGGGGCGCGGGAGGGATGCGCTGCGCCTCGCTGTTGCCGCCGCTGCACGTCGCCCTGGTCCGGCGGGCCCAGGTCTATCCGTGTCTGGCCGCCTGGCTGGCGGAGGCCCGGGCCTCCGGGGCGCTGATGGAATGGGTGGAGGAAAGCAGCGCGCTGATCGCCATCACGGGGCCCAGCCGGACCTCCGACATCGAGAAGACGCTGACGCTGGGGGTGCACGGGCCGCGGGAGGTGATCGCCTTTCTGATCGAGGAGGCCATATGAGCCCGACGGTCCAGCTCTTCGTCACATGCCTGGTGGACTGGCTGCGGCCAGAGATCGGGATCGCCAGCGTGCGGCTGCTGGAGCGGGCCGGCGTCGCGGTGCGCTTCCCGGAGGCCCAGACCTGTTGCGGACAGCCCGCTTTCAACGTGGGGCGCTGGGGGGAGGCCCGGGCCATGGCCGAACATTGGGTGCGGACCTTCGACCCCGAGCTCCCGGTGGTGGCCCCCTCCGGCTCGTGTGTGGCGATGATCCGCCACGGCTACCGGGCGCTCCTGGAGGGGCATCCCCTTTACGGGCGCTGGGAGGCCCTGGCGGCCCGCACCTATGAGCTCAGTCAGTATCTGGTGGACGTGTTGGGGATCGAGGACCTGGGGATCCGGCGCGCGGGAGCGGTGACTTATCATCCTTCGTGCCATCTCCTGCGGATGCTGGGGGTGCGGGAGGCGCCGGAGCGGCTGATCCGGGCTGCCGGGGCGGAATATCGCCTGCTCCCGGAGGCGACCGCCTGCTGCGGCTTCGGGGGGCTCTTCTCCGTGCACTTCGAGGAGGTCTCCGGCGCGATGCTCGCCCGCAAGATCCAGGCCATCCGTTCCACCGGCGCGGAGGTGGTCCTGGGGTGCGACTGGAGCTGTCTGATGCACATCGGCGGCGGGCTGCACCGCCAGGGCCTGCCGGTCCGCGCCCTGCACCTCGCCGAGTGGCTGGCAGAGGGGGAATGACCCGATGGACCTGCACGCCCTGCGGGAACGCCTGATCGCCTTCTTCGCCGACCAGCCGGACGTGGCGGCGGCGTATCTGTTCGGATCCGCGGCCCGCGGGGAGGCCACGCCGCGCTCGGATCTGGATGTGGCGGTCTTGCTGGCGCCTGCGCCCACGTCCCCCCAGGAGGAATGGGAGCGCCGGGAAGCCCTGTCGAAGGCCCTCAGCCGGATCGTCGGCCGCCCGGTGGATGTGGTGATCCTGAACCGGGCTCCTCCGCTGCTCTGCCATCAGGTGCTGCGGGAAGGCCAGCGGATCTACGAGCGGGATCCGGAGACCCGGATCGAGTTCGAGGTGCGTGCAGGAAAGATCTACGCCGATCTCCGGCCGATATGGGATTTCTTCGATCGGATCCTGGAACAGGAGCTCGAGGAGGGCCGCTTTGGGGAGCCCCGACGAGGTCATCCGGGAAAGGCTTCGCTGGCTTCGAAGCGAGGTCGCCTATCTAAAAAGCGAAAGGGATAAAATCCGCTCGTTCCAGGCATACGTCCAGGATGCTCGCCTGAAACGCGCGGTCGAACGCAGCCTTCAGGTGGCGATCGAGGCATGCCTGGATATCGGCCGCCGCCTGATCGCCCGAGAGGGGTTTCGCTATCCGGAGGATAACGCCGACGTCTTCCGGGTGCTGGCGGAGCATGGAATCGTGCCGCCGGACCTGTTGCCCCGTCTCATCGATATGGCGCGCTTCCGGAACGTCGTGGTGCATGACTACGTCCAGGTTGATGATGCGATCGTCTATGGGATCCTCAAGAAACATCTTGGGGATTTTGAGGCCTTCGCTCGTGCCATCACGGCATATCTCCGGCGTTCTCGCGCCTCATCCCGCTAATGGGGGCGGGAGGGCCCTCAAATCCTTCTCTATTTCTCTGCTCTTGTGCTTTGGAAAGGGGGAAATGTTTTCTTCCAGCAAAAGGAACCCGAGGCGATGAGGGACTTTGATCCAACGCGACGTCTTCGCGTGAGGATACCCGGATGCTCCTGCTGGATCTCCGGCCGGAGGCATCTCGCATGCGAACGCTGTATCTCGTCACCGTGGGCCTGCACTTGCTAACGGCGATCTTCTGGATCGGAGGGCTGCTCTTCTTGGCCCTGGCGGTGATCCCGGTGGCCCGCCAGCCGATGTTTCGCGTCCTCTCCCCCGCCTTTCTAGAAGCCCTGGGTCCGCGGTTTCAAATCCTAGGTTGGATCGCGATGGGGACTCTGATCCTCGCAGGCCTGATGAATCCGCTTGCCCGGGGGGTGACACCAGCGCTCCTGCTGGATCCTGTGTTCTGGGGCGGCCCCTTCGGGCGGGCGCTGGCGGGGAAGCTGCTGGCGGTGGCCTTGATCGTTGGGCTGAACGCGTTGCACGATTTCTGGGCCGGTCCCCGGGCGACCCGGGCGCTCGCAGCGGACCCCGAGGGGGCGGAGGGGGCGCGCTGGCGGCGCCTCGCCTCCTGGCTGGGCCGACTGACGCTGCTGGCCAGCCTGGCCGCGATGGTGTTCTCGATCTTGATGGTCCGCAGGTGGCCATAAGGCAATCGGGCTCAGCGGTCGTCCGGCGCGTGGGCCTTTTCATCCGATGCGGAGCACAAGAGGATGCCGCGGCTCACCCGGTAGTTCATCCGCGCGGCATTGTCGCATCTCATCGCTACCCTGCTTCTGGGCGCGTTGCTAGGGTGGGGTCGGGTGATCTTCCCGCCGCCGATCCTGGCTGCGGCCACCCTGGTGTATTGTCATCTTCGGATGCTGGGCGGGGTGGTCCGGTATGTGTTTTCATCTCTTTCGAGGAGCATCGCCGGGGAACGAGGCCTTCGCTTAGGCGGTCTTCTTCCTGCTGAACGGCGGGCTGATCTTGCGGGCGATCTGCAAGCCATGGGTCGCTGTGGATCCGCAGCCGATCGCCCGCAAGGGGCTGTTCCTGAGCGCGCTGGCCCTGGTGGTGACTGGGTGGATCTTCGTGGGCCTGCTCCGGCCCCAGGCGAAGGGAAGGTGAGAGGCCACCCTTGAGCCGGTATATGATCCGCCGATCGCTGCTCCACTATAGGATCACATGGTAAGCAGGGATCCGATACAATAGGGGCCTCGAGCGCGGCGCGCATCCCGTTGCCGCTCAGGAGGCGCTCGATGTGGGATGTGCCCATCGTCTGGATCGCGGCCTTCATCGCCGGGGCGATGAACGCCATCGCCGGCGGGGGGACGCTGGTGTCCTTCCCCACCCTGGTGTGGCTGGGCCGTCCGCCGGTCCTGGCCAACGCCACCAACACCGTGGCCTTGCTGCCCGGCTCCATCGCCGGGGCCTTCGGCTTCCGGCGGGAGCTTCCGAAGCTCCGCCGCTGGCTCCTGATCCTGTTCTGGCCCTCCCTGGTGGGCGGCTTCCTGGGCTCGTATGTCCTGCTCCATACCCCGGAGCGCCTCTTCCGTGGCATCATCCCGTATCTGTTGCTGTTTGCCACCATCCTCCTGATGATCGGCCCCCGGTTGCAGCGCTGGGTCCCCCGCCCCGCCGGACCGATCTCTCCGTGGCGGTGGGCAGCTCTGGCGTTCTTCCAGCTCTTGGTGGGCTTTTACGGCGGCTATTTCGGGGCGGGCATCGGCATCCTGATGCTGGCCGCGCTGGAGCTGATGGGCCTGGAGGACATCCATCCGATGAACGCCCTCAAAAACGTGCTGGCCTTCACCATCAACGGCATCGCGGCCCTGCATTTCATCCAATCCCACGCCGTGCTCTGGGGGGACGCGCTGTGGATGGCCGTGGGGGCGATGGCCGGCGGATACGCCTCCTCC
>JAGHYO010000269.1 GCA_017743605.1 Thermoflexus sp.
GGCACTGCAACCGCGCTTTCCCCCGGAACCCCGCCGCCCCCGGCCCGATCTTTCAGTATCCTCACTCGGATCGAGGGCACTGCAACCCCCGAGGGAGAGGCCCGGCCGTGAGACCGAACTCGAGCTTTCAGTATCCTCACTCGGATCGAGGGCACTGCAACCTCCTCACGGGTCTCGATGATCTCCAGGCGCCCGAACCCTTTCAGTATCCTCACTCGGATCGAGGGCACTGCAACGCTCGCGGCGGCTGGCCTGGCGGAGCCCGCCGGCGGCCTTTCAGTATCCTCACTCGGATCGAGGGCACTGCAACGCCGGGGGATGGCCTCCGGGTGCTGGTGGAGCTCCCTTTCAGTATCCTCACTCGGATCGAGGGCACTGCAACCCAGGAGGCGGCGAGGAAGCTCCACGACCGCCTGACTTTCAGTATCCTCACTCGGATCGAGGGCACTGCAACCGCAGCTCCACCTCCGAGGCCCCGACGGGGATCAGGATCTTTCAGTATCCTCACTCGGATCGAGGGCACTGCAACGGAGAGCAGGGTGGCTTCATCGTCCTGACTGCCGGACTCTTTCAGTATCCTCACTCGGATCGAGGGCACTGCAACACGCGGGACAGGTGGAATACAGGGGGATGAAGTATACTTTCAGTATCCTCACTCGGATCGAGGGCACTGCAACGGCGACGCTGGGGGTGCCGGCAACCCCCACAAAAAAGCAAACTTTCAGTATCCTCACTCGGATCGAGGGCACTGCAACCATCGACAGGGAGGTCGTCGGAGTGATCAACGTCCAGCTTTCAGTATCCTCACTCGGATCGAGGGCACTGCAACCCCCGAATCGCCCACGCCGGGGCCCCCAGCCGCACGGCTTTCAGTATCCTCACTCGGATCGAGGGCACTGCAACATGCCTCGCCGGACTCGGTGAGCGCGAAGTAGCCGATCTTTCAGTATCCTCACTCGGATCGAGGGCACTGCAACGCAGAAGCGGCACCGGCAGCCCCAGCACCAGGCGGACTTTCAGTATCCTCACTCGGATCGAGGGCACTGCAACCGCCCTTCAGTTGTTAACGTTCTCTGCCAGAATGGGGATTTGGGCGATGCAGGGGAATACAAGAGAGATGACTTGCTCCACTTATAAGCCCTCCGCCCTACCCTCACCTTACACATCTTGACATGCTCAGTCGCAAATCCCTTTCTGCACCCCAACCCTGGCCGATTTGCGACTCGCCCAATCCACAACCCCTACTGTGTCCAGTACAAGACCGGAAGGCGAGCGCCACAGCCCCCCAGGAGGGTGCGTCCTAAGAGCGTCGGAAGCATAAGCAGACGTAAGCCCACCGCTCAAAATTGGCCCATATGGGTGGGCAAGGGCAATGCCCTTGCCCACCCAACCGGACAAAATCGGGACACACCCCCCAGGGAGGTCCCCGAAACCGCTCACAGACGGAGGACCCGCCAGCCCGCAATATCTTCCTTTCCCGCTCGGAACCCAACCGCTCAACGAGCGAAGGATCGCCACCCCTCAGGGGCCTACCCAAAAGGGCCCGGAGGCCCTCGATCGCCCATAGGCCGGTGTCCTGAGCCCCTCACTCCACATCGTTGCAAAACCGCCGGAATTCGCAGTGGACGCAGGGCCGCCGGGAGGGAGGCGGATCCGGCATCCGCTCCCGCTCGACCATCTCCCGCATTGCCGCCACTGTCTCCCGAACCTCCCGCCGCAACGATGGGGTCAACACGATCTCCTCCACGCGCCGGGTCAACAGGGAATAGACAAAGCCCCGCCGGACCACCCCCCCCACGTCTCCTCCAACATCATCCCATAAGCCGCCAGCTGCCGCCGCAGATGAGGCCCTGCCCGCCGATGCGTTTGCTTGTAGTCCACCGGGATCCACTCCCGCTGCATGCCAGATGAACCCAGCGCCACCTCCAGCACCAGGTCAATCCGCCCGCGGAGCCCAAGCTCCTCCGAGGCCGCCCAGACATCAAAATGACGACAGGCTTCTTCCAGGCCGTATATCCGAAGTGTCCGCCGCCGCTCCCGATCCCGCGCCTCCTTATGGGCCAGCCGCCCCTCCTCCATTTTCCCTGTCG
This sequence comes from Thermoflexus sp., assembly GCA_017743605.1. GTDB lineage: Bacteria > Chloroflexota > Anaerolineae > Thermoflexales > Thermoflexaceae > Thermoflexus. The sequence continues at coordinate 2,091 of JAGHYO010000269.1, forward strand.
TCGGCCGCAACAGCGGCAGGCAGTAGGTGTAGAAGACGATGCGCGGACAGTAGGCATACTGTTTCAGGTCCGTCACGGTGAAGATCAGACGCTCCGCTTCGCTCCCGGGAAGGCCCACCCCGCCAGAGTAAGAGCACGCCATGCCCCTACGATCCCGCTCCATCCCTCCCCTCCTGAACGACCTCCAACCGCTGGGACCAATCCCGCTCGCAGATGACAAATAACTGGACCTTCCCCTCGTGCTTCCCCAGGGTCCGCTTCACCTTCCACATCAGCTCCTCCTGATGGGTCCGGGAAAGCTCCCCCAGGAACGCGGAGTATTGGATGCGATCCAGGCCATAGTCCAGGCAATGCTCGGCCACCTTGGCCCGCACCTGATCATCCGAGATGTCGTAAACCACCAGACAGCGCATCCTCACCACCGAGCAATGAAAGGTTCGTAGACAGCCCGGTCGCCCCGGACGAAGGTGGCGATGTGGCGGGCCTGGCTCTGCAGGATGACCCGCAATGGCTGCCGCTTCTTCTCGTACCGCTCCGCCGCATCCAGCCGCTCCAGGACTTTCTCCGCCACCGACCGCCGGGCCTCCTCCGTCAGCAGTCCCTCTTCGTTCACCTCCAGTTTCATCCCCCTCGTGGCCATCGCCACCACCGTCCGATCCACCACGACGGTACGGAACTCCTCGATCAAATCGAAGACCAGACTGGGCTTGCCCGGACGATCGGCGTGGATGAAGCCGCCGTAGGGGTCCAGGCCCGCCAGGACCAGTGCCCGCTCTACCTGACCGTAGAGGATCCCGTAGCCGTAGTTCAGAGCAGCGTTAACGGGGTCGCGGGCACCGCGGGCGACCCGTCCCGGCCAGCCATACGATTCCGGGATCACGACCCCCAGGGCCTCCCAGTAGCGTTGGGCCGCCCGACCCTCTATGGACAGAATCTGCTCCCGGATCTCCTCTACCGTGTCCCCCCGCAGGCGGCGCAGGTCCTCCACGGCCTTCTGCACGCAGTCCGCCTCCTGCCGCAGGCGATGGCCGATCTCGGGGGCCGCTTCCTCTCGGTATTTGGCAGCGTAGCGCAGGAAGTTGGCCTGGTTGGTGATCTTGCCCCGGGCGAAGGCGATCGCCAGCTCCACCCCCCGCCGGTCCCGGTAGGCCAGCAGCTGCTCCCGGCGGGTCAGGACGGTCCCCGTCAGGCCAGCGGAATAGAGGGCCGCATAGGGCCGCCCGCCCGAATCCAGGAAGTAGATAGGGATCCCGGCCGTGCAGCAGGCCTCCACGGCGTCGGCCGACAGGGAGACGCCGGTCCCCAGCACCAGGACCGCCTCCAGATGTAGGAGCGGCGCCTCCGCCAGGAGCTCCCCATCCCGGCTCACCCGCAGGCGGCCGTGGTGCTTGCCCAGGAAGGCCCCGTACTCGTTGATCAGGAGATGGCGGACGATGGCCATCCTTCCACCTCATACCATCCATTGCCCTTCACCGCGTCTTTGCCCACGTGGGTGAACTGACCCCAGAGGAGGTAGGGCCAGAAGGGGGACCAGTCCTCCGCCTGGAGGGCGACGGCGCCCATGAGGCCAGAGATGGGGGATTCCTCCCGTCGGCGGGCCGAGTAACTCCAGACTTCCTCCCAGCGCAGACAGTGCTCCACGACGCGCACTCGTTCGGCGGCAGCGATCAGCCCCCGGGGGTCGTCCAAGACCAGGGGGGTGTCGGAGAAGTGGCGGGTGAGGGCCTCCAGCCGTTCCATCAGCCGCTGGAAGAAGGGTCGGAAGGCGAAGCGGTCGGGCTTGACCAGCG
>JAGHYO010000270.1 GCA_017743605.1 Thermoflexus sp.
AGATGTGTATAAGAGACAGGGGGAGGGAAAGCTGCCGTTTCGCCTTCCCGGACAGGAGGATCCGAGGGATGAGCCATCACGCCTCGGCGCCAAGGCCTCCCCAGCAGGGGAGGGTAGAGGGACGTCTGCAACGCTGCGAGATTGAGGATTCAGACTGGATGTGGCGAATGGGCTCCTGGGTGCGGGCCTGGCTGAAAAGACGGGCCAGCCAGCTACGGGAGCCGGTCCAGAGAGCGGGCGCGTTCGCCATCGATTTGTGGACCCATTACAGCCGGCACATTGGGCTGGTCCTGGCCGTGGGGCTGGTCTACCTGGCGCTTGTTCAGAGCCGTTCGGCCCCGGCCTGGTTGTTCCAACCGGTTCGTCTTCCGCAGGCTTCCTCGACCCAGTCGGCTTCTCCCGAGGTGCTGCAGGCCCTGCTCCGTCGGTCCGCCCATTTCGGTGGAACCCATCGGAACAGCCCGGGCTTGCTGATCCGCCGAGTGGATCTCCACACGGAGATCCCGGAGCGGCCCCGACGGGGCATCATCACCTACACGGTCCAGGCCGGCGATACCCTCTTCGGCATCGCGGAGCAGTTCAAACTGCGCCCTGAGACCATCCTCTGGGCGAACTATGATGTCCTCCAGGATAATCCCCACATGCTGGAGATCGGCCAGATCTTGAACATCCCTCCCGTGGATGGCGTGCTTCACGTGGTCAAAGAGGGGGAAACCCTGGAGGCCATCGCCCAGAAATACAAAGTGAGCCCTGAGGCCATCCGCGACGCGGAATGGAACGGCCCGGTGGAGGGAGGGGAGCCCCAGGTGGGCCAGGTGCTGATCGTCCCAGGTGGCACGCGCCCCTTCGCCGGATGGAACCCGCCCCGTCAGGCATATGTGATTGTGGCGGGCGGCAAGCGATTGCCTACGGGGGCCTGCTCCAACGTGCAGGTCCTCCCCCTGGGCACGGGGAGTTTCGTCTGGCCAGTCAACAGCCGCTGGCGGTCCGGCTATGATTTCACGCCCTGGCATCCCGGTGTGGATTTCGCCGGGCGCCTGGGGGATCCGGTCTACGCGGCGGATGCGGGGACGGTCGTTTATGCCGGCTGGAGCACCGGCGGCTACGGCAACCTGATCGTCCTGGACCATGGGAACGGCTACCGGACATATTACGCCCACCTCAGCGCCATCTTCGTCGGCTGCGGGCAGCAGGTGGCCCAAGGGGGTACCATTGGCCTGGTGGGCTCCACTGGGCGCTCCACCGGGCCGCATCTGCACTTCGAGATCCGGGGGCCCGATGGCTTCGTGAACCCCTGGCGCGCGCTTCCGTAGTTCGGATTCGCTCCTCCATCTGAGGGGTGGGGCTGGGAGGCGTCGTGAACCCTTCCCAGCCCTTTGTTTTTCTCCCGCATGAGGCATGGACCCAGAGTCTCGCTTACAATAAACTCGAACAGGCGCCCGTTGGAGGCGGGGATGATTTGGGAGGCGGTAGCACCCATCCTAGGGGTTGTGGTCCTGGCAGCCCTGGGAGCGTATTTCGTGGGGATCGCGGGGGTATATGAGCAGCTGTCGGCGGCCCAGCGGCGGGTCCATCTCGGATGGTTCGTCCTTGGCTTAGGCTTGGCCGCCTCCGGCTTCATCCCCTCTCCGCTGCTGCTGGGCCCGGACTTCCGCTTCACCGTCAACATGGCCCAGTTCGTGGCCCTGACCGGCCTGGCCGCTCCCCTGCTCTGGATGGGCCTGCCGGAGCCTTTCTTCCGTCCCCTGGTTCAGTGGCCTCCCCTGGCCGGGGCGGGCCGCTGGCTCACCCGGCCGATCCCGGCCTACCTCGGCGCCAACTTGATCTTTTTCGCCTGGCACACGCCCGCTCTCTTCGAGCTGTCCTCCCGCAGCTTAGCCCTCTGGGCGCTCAAGCAGTTCCTCTTCCTGTTTGCTGCCCTGCTGGCCTGGGGGCCGGTGCTGAGCCCGACCTCAGCTTGGCCTCGCCTCTCCGAGCCCGGCCAAGTCCTCTATCTCTTCTTCCTGGCCATGCCGACCACCCTGTTGGGCGCCCTCTTCACGTTCCCGGACACCCGGATTTACAACCCCACCGCCCTGGGCTTTGAGGTGTGCGCGCCGTCCTCCCTGGATGACCAGCGGCTGGCGGCGCTCGTCATGTGGATCCCTGGCGCGCTGGTCTATCTGGGGGCCATGACGGTGGTGTTCTTCCGCTGGTTCGAGAGGGGAGAGGCCCGGGCCTGAAGGTCTCCTGCTCCTGCCCTCACGAGTCGCTGGTCCACGGGGGGATGCGACGGGGCCGTCGGGCCTCCTCGCCGCCGTCCAGCAGGCGGCGGCCCCGCTGGAGGTCGGCCTCGTGTTTCAGGAGGACCGTCAGGGTGCTCTCCAGGGTCTTGCGGTCCAAGTGCTGGGCGTTCAAGGCCACCAGGGCCCGGGCCCAGTCCAGGGTCTCGCTGATGCTGGGCTGCTTTTTAAGATCCAGGCGGCGCAGGCGCTGCACCAGCTCTACCGCCTGCCGGGCCAGCTGGGGGGCCAGCTCAGGCACCTTCAGCCGCACGATGGCCAGCTCTTGCTCCAGGGATGGGTAATCGATGAACAGGTAAAGACAGCGCCGTTTGAGCGCCTCGCTCAGCTCCCGGGTGTTGTTGCTGGTGAGGAAGACCATCGGGATGTGCTTCGCCCGCAGGGTCCCCAGCTCGGGGACGCTGACCTGGAAGTCGCTGAGGACCTCCAGAAGGAAGGCCTCGAACTCGGCGTCGGCGCGGTCGATCTCATCGATGAGCAGGACCACCGGCTCATCGGAGAGGATGGCCTTGAGCAGAGGCCGGGGGAGCAGGAAGCGCAGGGAGAAGAAGACGTCCTCCTCCTGGGCGATGCGGTCGGCGGCTTCCCGCAGGGTGGAGACATCCGCCAGGGCCGCGTTGAGCTTGTCCCGCAGCAGCTGAGTGTAGAGCATCTGCTTGGCGTATTCCCACTCGTAAAGGGCCTTGGTCTCATCCAGCCCCTCATAGCACTGCAGGCGGATGAGCGGGCGCTCTGTGGCCACGGCCCAGGCCTTGGCCAGCTCCGTCTTGCCTACCCCAGCGGGGCCCTCGATGAGCACCGGCTTGCCCAAGCGCTCGGCCAGGAAGACCGTGGTGGCGATCTCATCGGAGGCGATGTATTGCTGAGCCACCAGCTGTTCCCGGACCCTCTCAACGGAAGAGACCATAACTCCCTCCCCGACCGCCATCAAAGTAGGGCAACCGCTCGCAGCGGCCAGCAACTTTATTCTAATCGCCACATCCCAAAACCGGCGAACCCCGCTCTGTGCCAGCGTTCACAAATCCGATGAAGCCGAGGGATGGTTTCTGAACCTCTTCTGAACTCTTGTAGAATATACTTGACTTGACTTGCCGGCGCAGATTGCGAGGCGTTGAGGAGGCGACGGGGCGGCAAGGGCACGAGCGGCTTCGTTCGTGATGCGGGTCTGGCAAGAGGAGTCCCGCGCCGACGGCCCGTTGCAGGGCAAGATCTCCGACTTCCGCACCGAGGAGATCCGCCCTTTCGGCGATGAGCTCCATCTCCTCCGCCGTCTTTGGGATTGGGTTCGATCGCCCGACATCGGGCGCTCTTCAGCATCTTGCCGGAAGGAGGTTCCCATGAGCGAGCTGACGGCGCGGGATGTGATCTTGCGGATGCAAGAGGGTTTCCAGCCAGACAAGGCCCAGGGCGTGAGCGCCACCATCCAGTATTCCCTTACTGGGGAAGGCGGCGGCGATTGGTATATGGTGATCTCCGAGGGGACCTGCACGGTCCACGAGGGGAAGGCGGAGAAGGCCGACGTCAC
>JAGHYO010000271.1 GCA_017743605.1 Thermoflexus sp.
CCCCGACGCCCCCCTGAGGGGATCCGGCATCTGATCCCGCACCCTCTGGAAGTCCCCGGGGATCTGCCTCCACAGGCCCTGGCGGACTTCCTGATCGAGCGTCGGAGACGCCCGGGCTCTTCCCATCACTTCTATCTTGCGGCAGACGGACGAGTTTTCTGGGCCCTGCCGCTGGAGGCCATGACCGATCACGCCGGTGGCTGCGGACGCATCCGCGTGGGCATCGCCACGGCCGGACAGCAGGACGGCCAGCCGCTGGCCCCCGCGCAGCTGGACAGGGTCGCCTGGCTGTGCGCGTGGCCGCAGATCCGCTTCCGGCTGGGATCCGCCCAGATCCAGACGATCCATGAGATCTTCCCCTCTACCGGCGCTGCCCCCCTCTCCGGTGCAGCGGTCCGGGAGGCAGCGCAACGGGTCCTAAAAGAAACCGGATGGCCGACCCCCGGACTGTCGGAGCCGGGCTGGCGCAACCGCCCCGCCCGCTCCTCCTTCCCGCCCCGTCCTCTCTGGCGGATCCAGGGGCCGGTCCTCCATCACGGCGGGACCGCGGGATCGGTCCCGGCGGAGCATATCGTTGCTTTTCAGACAGAACGGCTCGGGCTGCACGGGCCGACCTATCATTTCTTGGTAGCCGGGGACGGGACCCTTTGCCGGATCCATCCCCTCACGGCAGCGGTTTCCCATGCAGGGGCAGATCCGATGACCTCCGTGAGCATTAGGCGGATCGGGGACTTCCGGGAGCGGCTCCCGACGGATCGTCAGCTCACCGCCACAGGGGAGCTGATCGCCCACCTCCTGGAGCATCTCGGGCTGGAGATCGAAGCGGTGAAGGGCCACGGGGAGCTAGACGGGACGCCCTGCTCGAGGGAATGGCGGATGGGGATCGCGTGGCGGAGGCTGCCGCGGGCCCAGGTTCAAGCAATCCGACGGCTGCACGGCCTTGCGGCCTAATCTCCACAGAGGACGGTCTGACGATGGCTTGGGGAGGGATCCTGGCGGCGCTGGCCTCGGCGATCATGCTAGGCGGGGCGCCGATCCTGGCCAAACTGGCCTATCGAGAGGGCGCGGATCCGGCCACAGTGGTCATCCTGCGCAGCGGGATCGCCGCCCTGGCCCTGTGGGCGCTCTATCTGATCCATCCCCGGTGGCGCCGTTATCTTTACATCTATCCGGTGGGCCTGCTTGGATGCCTCGCCGTGGGCTTCACCAATGCCCTGGGCTCGATCTTTTACTATATGGGCCTTTACCGGCTAGACGCTGCGGTCGCCCATCTGATCTACTCCGCGTACCCCGCGCTGGTTGCGGCGATCACCCACCTGAACAGGGAGCCCATTCCGAGGTGGACCCGCCTGCGGATCCTGATGGCGGGGCTGGGAGTGGGGCTGCTGCTGGGCCGCTTTCAGGGGATGCCAGATCTCCTGGGGGTGATCCTGATGCTGCTCTCCAGCGGGCTCTACGCCCTCCATGTGGTGCTCAGCCAGCGGGTGCTTTACGAGATGCCCGCCCAGACCCTCACCCTCTACGCCCTGACGGCCATGGCGGCCTTCACCCCAGCCGCCGGCTGGGTGATGGACAACGTCCGTGCCCCTGTCCCGACGGCCGCCCTGGGCCCCATCGCCGCGATGGCAGGAGTGTTGATGCTCTCGCGGCTGACGATGTTCATGGGCGTCAAGCGCCTGGGAGGGGTCCAGACCGCCTTGCTTACGGTGTTGGAGATCCTGGCTACCGTCGGGCTGGCGATCGGATTCCTGGAGGAGCAACTGACGCCGGTTCAGTGGCTCGGCGCGCTGCTGATGATCGCCAGCGTGGTGCTGCTCGCCCGCGAGAGCCCCCGTGCCCTGGTCCCGCGCTGGCGGATGCCCCTGCTGCCCCCGGCGGGTTGAACCTCGCGCGGCGAGATCGCCGGCCTCGCGGGGAAACCGCGCAATGTCAATCCCCGAGGGGCGCAGCGGGGAACAAAGCAGGATCCGCCCAGCCCACAACCCGGCCAGTATCCCCCCGGTGCCCGCCGCCGTCACCACCTAGCCGGGCCCCACTCCCTGCCCCTGAGCCTGCCGGTGGAGCTCTGTGGGGGCCCGCACGCAGCCCGGCCCGCCCAAGACCGAGCGTCCGCTGACGGGGATGAAGTCATAGCGGCCCACCTATAGGCCGGCCCGCAGATGAACCCGGAAGCCCGTCCACGCAACAGAACGGGGCCCCCCTGGCCGAAGGGGAAGAAGTGCATATCCCTCACGCATCCAAGACTCATCCTGACCGGAGAAGCTGGAAAGCGCCAGACCGGGAAGCAGGAAGCGCCGGGCTTGCCGGTTCCGACGGATGTTGCTATAATCTGGAACAAGGGGCGAGTAGCTCAGGTGGTCAGAGCGCACGGCTCACATCCGTGAGGTCGGGGGTTCGAGTCCCTCCTCGCCCATCCCGCCGCAGCTGTCGGGCTGCGGCGTTTTTTGTTCAGGCGCGGGTCCCGGCTGTTTTCGGAGCCCCGCTGGCTGCGGCCTTAGAATCCGCAATGCATCCATTGGGTTGCGTTCAGGAGGCTGAACGTGAGCGATCTGGTCAAACGGCTAGGAAACCTTTTCCTTTTCGCCACTCTGGCGACCGGGCTCATCGGCATCGCGTTCCTAACCGGGTTCGGCGTCGCATGGGGGATGACCGCCGACGCTCCCCGCGCCCTCCACACAGCTCCAATGACCGCTGCGCCGGCCACCCCTCCGCGAGACCTCCAGGAAGCCTTCGGCGTGTTCTGGGAGGCCTGGAAGCTGGTTCAGCAGGAATACTACGGGGAGATCCCCTCCCCGCAGACCGTCGCCTACGGCGCTATCCGAGGAGCCCTGCAGACCTTGGGGGACCCCTACACATCCTTCATCGAGCCGAAGATCGCCCGCATCCTGGAGGAGGACGCCTCCGGGCAGTTCGAGGGGATCGGGGCCCTGGTGCGCATGAACCGGGACAACAAGCTGGAGATTGTGCGCGTCTTCGAGGGCTCCCCCGCTCAGAAGACAGGCCTCCGCGCCGGGGACCTGGTGATCGAGGTCAACGGGCAATCCATTATTGGCTACAGCATCTATGAGGCCATCGCCCTGATCCGGGGTCCGGCGGGCACCTCGGTGACCCTCACCATCGAACGGCCCGGCCAGCGCGATCCCATCCGGGTGACCGTGACCCGGGCCCGCATCACCATCCCGGTGGTGGAGGGCCGCATGCAGCCGGAGGGCATCGCCTACCTCCGCCTCTTCGACTTCAGCGCCCAGGCGACCCGTCAGCTCCGGGATCAGCTTCGCTCCCTCCTGGCCCAGAACCCCCGGGGCCTGATCCTCGACCTGCGCGACAACCCCGGCGGGTTCCTGGACCAGGCGATCCAGGTGGCAGATCTCTTCCTAGATGAGGGTGTCGTCGTCTACGAACGGATGAAGGACGGCGAGGAGCGGGTTTTCCGCTCGAAGAGTGGCGATCCGGGCGAGAAGATCGCAATGGTCGTGCTGGTGAACGCCGGCAGCGCCAGCGCCTCGGAGATCGTCGCCGGCGCCCTGCAGGACCGCGGGCGTGCCCTCTTGGTCGGCGAGCGGACCTTCGGGAAGGGCTCGGTCCAGCTCTCCCATCCCTTGTCCGACGGCTCGGAGCTCCGGGTGACCATCGCCCGCTGGTTCACCCCGAAGAACCGGGCCATCCACGGGGAAGGCCTGAAACCCGATGTGGAGGTGAAGGTGGAGCCCGGGGCGGAGGCCGGCGGGGCCGATCCCCAGCTGCAGCGCGCGGTGGAGGTCCTGCTTCAGGGGCGTTGACCCATGAGCGGCCGACGCGCCCTTGGGCTGGCGGACAG
>JAGHYO010000272.1 GCA_017743605.1 Thermoflexus sp.
GGATCGGGGTAGCGGACTACCCGGAGGCGGGGGAGATCCGCTGGGCCTTTCTGACGCCAGCCTCCCCGGACTGGCGACTGGTGGGGCAGGCGGGGACCGGGAAGACGGCGGCCCTGATGGCGGCGGCGGCAGCAGCTGCCCGGGCCGGCCGACAGGTGGCTGTGGTGGATGGAGATGGCGGGTGGAAGGAGTGCCCGTGGGCCCTTCGGGTCCTCCCCGAGGACCGGGAGGGACTCTGCCGACTGCTTCGAGGGCTTTCCACCGATTGCTCTCCGGCCGTTCTCGTCTTGGATGGCATAGAGCGGATCCCGGAGGCGGCGATGGGGGAGCTCGAGCCGGAGCTGGAGAGCCTTGCAGGGCGGTCGGCGCTGTGGATCTGGACCGCCTCCCGCCGCGAGTTCCCCCTGCGCCCCTTGAGAGGCCGTCCGGCGGTGCGGGTGTTCCTCGCGCTGGATCCCCCGGAGTGGGAGGCCCTCGTAGGGCGGCGCCCGATCCCGGAGGGACCCTTCCAGGGCTGGCTGGTGGATGGAGAGGGAGGACGGGAGATCCGGTTGCGACAAGCGGTGGGGCCGCCACCTCCTCCCGCTCCGCCGCTGACCCGCTCTTGGCCCGGGCGATGGTCGGAGCTCCCTCCCCCTACCCGGACGGAGGGCGGATGGTGGTGGCCCCTGGGCTGGCGCGATCTCGACCTGCAGCCCTTGGGCGTCTTGCTCTCCCCCCGTCGCCCGGCATTACGGATAGCGCCGGAGCTGGTAGCCGTCCTGGATCCCTTGCGACGTTCCCTGTCCCGCGTGGCGGGCGCGGGGATCGCCCTTCGGACCTGGGATCCAGAGGGGGACTTGGAGGAGATCCCGGCGTTGAAAAGCCTCCCGGATCCGCAAAGTTTGCTGGAGGAGCTAGAACGTCTGGAAGCAGAGGGGATCCCCTGGCTGGCGGTCCTTCCGGATACCGACGCTTTCCGGATGCGCCTGGGTTATGCGGGGGAGATCCCGCCTTCGCTTCGTCGGCCCTGCTGGGGCGCCTACCTGCTGGTCGGGCGGGAGCGCCTGGAGCTGCGGGCCTGGACGTTAAGTCGCTCCTCGGAGGAGCGCCCCTCTCAACCGCCTGTTGCAGCAGATCATCCTGGGCTGGCCTGGTTGAGCGCCCCTGGGGAGGGCGAATGGGTATTGCTCCCATTGGGGGAGTAGCGTGGGTCTAGTGCTGTGGTGCCTATTCTTCCAGCCGATGAAAATCGTTCTCCTTGGGCCCTGCGTGCTAGATGCTGGCCTCCGCTGACCCTTTGAGGTCGGCGAAGGCCGACTATCGGCTGCAGGTTCCAGAAGGCGGACTTCCGTTAGCGCCTAAATAGTTACAAGCCGTGATCCTTACCCATAGCGATTGAATCTGAGGCCACGGAGGAACCGATGCGGAGGATCCGACAAGCGCTTCCCTTGCTGATCGGGCTGGGACTGGCCCTGGTCGTAGCGGTAATGGCCCGCGCGTTCGCGACCATGGGGGTCCCCCGGCCAGTGTCGGTGGCGGTCGCGGCAATCCCTCTGCACCCGGGCCGGGTGATCCAGGAAGGGGATCTGCGAACGGTCACGTCCTACGAGAGCCCGGCCCTCTCCGGGATGATCCGCCAGGAGGAGATCCCGGGGCTGGCCGGGGGGACAGTGGTGATGTTTGTTCCGGCAGGGGCCATGGTCCCGCGCACAGCCATTGTTCCGCCCCGCCAGATCACTGCGCCGGGTCGCCTCTCGACCCTTCTGCAGGAGGGAGAGCGGCTTATGGTTCTGCCGGTGGGCGGGCGGGTCAGTGGGCCGCCCGTGGTCGCCCTGCGTCCTGGGGACTGCTTAGACCTTGTCGCCTTCTTCCGGGAGCCGGGCGCGTCGGCCCAGCCGGCCGCGTTGCCGAGCCTGGAGGAGGCGATGCCGTCCGCCTCCTCTCCCGCCGCCACCCAGCCCATCACCTTGCCGACCCGCCCGCTAGCGAAATGGATCGCCCGGGTGGTGGTGCGCTCGGTGCTGGGGATCGGCACGCCCTCGACGACACGAGAGGCGGGAACGATCGGTGGAGGCGTGGCGAGCCCTTCCGCATCCTCGGGTGGATCCCCTCAGATGCTGGTCGCCATCCCCGAGGCCGCAGCGGAAGGGATCGCCTACGCCCTGGGGTCCGCAGAGCAGGTGCATCTGCTGTTGGCGCCGCCGTGTGCCTGGGCGGAGATCCGGCCCTCCTCTGCTTTCTCTGAGCGGGACCTGGAGGAGTGGGTCCGATCCGGGCGGGTGGAGGCGGGGCCGCCGGTTTTCTTCCTCCCTAGCTCCTCCACCGCTCCGATGAAGCCGGCCGGAGGTGCGCCATGAAGGTGGTGGTGCTGGGGAACCTCACCGGGATCGCTGGTTCGATCGCCAACCGGCTCGCTGCCCTGGGCCACGAGGCGATCCCGTTGCCCGGCCAGCAGCCTCCGGAGATCCTCATCGGGTTCCATCCCGAGCTGCTGGTGGTGGTGGCCTCGGAGACCGGCATGGAGATCGCAATGGTAGAGCGAGTGCTCAAAGACACCGAGGCCACCGTCGTGGCGGTCGCCGCCGCGGGGGATCCCTGGCTCCTCTGGGCTGAGGCGCGGAAGTTCCCCGTCCTCTCCCCGGAGCGGGCAGCGGAGGCGCTGGCGAGCCGCCTGAGTCAGCTGGTGGAGCAAGCCCGGGCTGGGGATCGGGAGCGCTACCTGCAGCAGCTTTACCGGGGCCCGGTGATCGTGGGGACCGCCCCTCGGGTGATCGGCTTCGGCGGCCCGAAAGGGGGGACCGGGAAATCCTCCCTGGCCGCCAACGCCGCAGCCCTGCTGGCCGCCCTAGGCGTGCCCGTTTGGGTGTTCGACGCGGAGTCGGACACCCGGGGCAACATGGTGGATTTCTTCCGTCTGGGAGAGGAGAGCACGGTCTACTCTGTGATGGACATGGCTGCCGCCGGGCCACCGCCGGCGGCCTCTCCGGGGATCTTCCAGCCAGGCGCTCACGTGCCCACCTTCTGGACCCCCGTGCCTTCCCCGAAGGGTGTGCGCTGGGATCTCCGCCTGACGGCGGGGGTCCTGGTGGTGGACCAGATCTTGGGGGAGCGTTCGGGCTCGCTGATGGCCCGGGCGGCGGACTGGCTAGAGTTCGGAGTGCGTCGGGCGGCGAGCGAAGGCTACACGGTGATCTTGGACTCCGGCAACAATCTGTTGAGCCCCCTTTCCCTCCGCGCCCTGAACATCGCCGACGTCCTGTTCATCGTTCTGGAGCCTGAGGACACCGGGCTCATCGCGGGGGCTTCCTGGCTGGCGGCGGTGTATCGGATGGCCGGGCCTGCGGCCTTCGAGCGAATCCGCGTGGTGTTCAACAAGGTGCGCGTGGAGAGCGGGGACCTCTTGGTGAGCCGCCTGCGGGATCACGTTGAGGCCATCCTCCGCCAGCGGCTGCCGCGGGCGCTTCCGGTGCGGGTTCTGCCGTTGCTCGACGTGGACGTCGCCCGCGCTCAGGCCAACCTGAGGCTGGGTGTGGAGTTCCTGGCGGCGCTGCAGGCCCTCACCCACGGCCGATACGCGACGGAGACGGCTTCGTTCACCGAGGCCCTGCGGGGCATGCTGGTGGAGTTCTTCCCAGCCATCGCTCAGGCCGCCTCCCCTCGCCCCGAGCCCCGCGGCCTGCGACTTCTCTGGCGCCGGTAAAGGCGGGATCGCTTCATAGAAACCGAAACCCATGGACGATCAAAATTACATGTGGGACGTTCTGAACACTGCGGGGCTTGCCCGTCTGGAGCT
>JAGHYO010000273.1 GCA_017743605.1 Thermoflexus sp.
CCTACCACCATCGTGCTCACCCCCACCACCCGCCCCCAGGCGTCCAGCAGCGGGCCGCCGGAGTTCCCCGGCGCCAGCGCGGCATCGGTGCGCAACAGACGGAGCATCCCACGCGGGCCGCCGGTCCGAACGGTCACCCATCCGCTGAACACCCCCAGGGTGACCGCATAGGGCTCGCCCCACGGATGGCCCAGGGCCAGCATCAGGGATCCCACCCGAAGCGTGGCCGGGTCGCGAAGGGGGAGCGCGGGCCCCACCGGCTGCGGAAGCCGGAGCACCGCCAGATCCAACTCCGGCTCCACGATCACCGGCGCCGCGGGCAGATGCGTTCCCTTCCACAGGGTCACCCGATGCGGCCCGCGGGCGAGCAGATGGGCGCTGGTGACGACCAGCCCGGGTTGGGCGAGGAAGCCGGCCCCGAATCCCCCGCGGCCGTTCCACACCCGCACAACGCTCGGGATCACCTGCTCCAGCATGGCCCCCAGGGCGGCATCTACCGCCGCCGGAAGCCCCGCCGTGGTCCGCCCCGGAAAGGCCATCGTTCCGCCTCCCGTGCCTCCCGACGTTCCCCCACAATCAGCGACAGGGTCCGCCGCTCCTCCCCCCGGAGCACCTCTACCTCGACCGGACGGCCTACCACATCCCCGAAGAGCTGGGCCTGGAGATCCTCCACATCCTGCACCGCGTGGCCCTGGAAGGCCGTCAGGATGTCTCCGGAGCGCAATCCGGCCCGGGCGGCCGGGCCGCCCTCCTCCACCCCTGTGATCAGCAGCCCGTAGGATTGAGCGCGCCCCAGGGCCTCCTGCTGCGCCGAGGCGAGGGGGACCGGTTGCGTGCGGACACCCAGGTAGCCCCGGCGGACCTGCCCCTCGCGGGCCAGGGCTTCCGCCACCTGCCAGGCCAGCCGGATCGGGATCGACAGCGGGATCCCGGCCAGGCCGGAGGTGTTGATCCCTACCGCCTGCCCTTCCCCATCGATCAGCGGGCCTCCTGAGAAGCCCGGATACATAGTGGCATCGGTGCGGAGATAGCGCTCCAGCCATCCGCCCCAGGGGGTGCGGAGCGGACCGCCGACCATGGTGATCACCCCCAGGCTGGCTTGGATCCCCTCCGGGGTGGGCCGCCCGATGGCCAGGACAATCTGGCCGACCTGGGGTTCCCTCTTCGCGATCTCCAGCACCGGAACCGACCCCTCCGATACCCGCAACAACGCGAGGTCCGTGGCGGGGTCCCGGCCGATGCGGACAGCCTTCCGCTCCTGGCCATCCGGCAGCACCACCCGGATCTCCTCCCGCTCGATGACGTGGTCCGCCGTCAGCACCTGGTCCGCCGCATAGCCCACCCCGCTGGCCGGCTGGCGATCCCGCGCGTCCACCGTGACCGTGGCTGCCGCCCCCCGCGCGGCTGCCTCTGCCAGAGCCTCCGACAGAGCGACCAGGGGATTCGGAAACTCGCGCTCCATGGGGACCTCCTCCTGTTTCGATGGCCTGGTGAGCGAGGCCGATTGCCTCACCCCCTTCGGGTCTCTGCTCTCAGCATACCGCGGGGATTCTCCCGGCGCCTCGGTCATGCGGACAGGAGAGATCCCGGACTTCCGGGCAACCTCACTGTGAGGGCGAGGCAGAGGTTCGGGGCTCCTACAAGAAATTCATCTCGTAGAGGCAGCTTCTGCCGCGACTTTGCGGGATCGAAGACGGATGTTCGGGGCTAAAGCCCCTCCTACAAGAAATTCGTCCCATAGGAGCGGCTTTCGCCGCAACCCTCGCGGGATCGAAGACGGGGATTCAGGGCTAAAGCCCCTCCTACAAGAAATTCATCTCGTAGGAGCAGCTTCCGCTGCGACCTTGTTTGTAGGCCGAAATTCATTTCGGCTCATATCCCAGGAGTAGAGAGACGTATGCAGTTTGGTAAGGATACGTTTTCAGCAGGGGGTCCAGCGGTCGATTGGGGAGCCGCGCGGATTTCCTGAAATCGGATGCTGGGACTTCCCGGCGTTTACACCAGCCCGCGATAGAGCTCCAGGGTGCGCTGGGCGGTCTCCTGCCAGGAGAACTGCGCAGCGCGGGCCTGCGCTGCCGCCCGCCACGCGGGATCCTCGGCCCGCCGCCAGGCGACTTCCAGAACCCGAGCCATCCCTTCCACATCCCGGGGATCGAAGAACATCGCCGCCTCCCCCGCCACCTCCCGCAGTGCCGGGATGTCCGAACACGCCACCGGCACCCCGCAGGCCATCGCCTCCAACATTGGCAGGCCAAAGCCCTCCCAAAGGGAAGGGAAAATGAACAGCCGCGCGCCGGTGTAGAGAGCCGGCAGATCCTCCTCAGGAACCATCCCCAGATCCCGCACGCTCGGCCGGAGCCGCAGCGGATAACGGGGGTCCCGTAGGCCAGCCAGAACCAGCGTCGCCGATGGCTCCAGGAGCCGCTCCCGCACGCGCGCCCACGCCTTCAGGAATCGATCGATGTTTTTCGATGGCTTGTTCACGCCCACCCAGAAGGCGTATGGATGTTGAAGGCCATAGCGCGACAGGGTCCCCGCCACGTCCCTTGGAGGGCGTGGGAAGAAATGGGGATCGACTGCTTCGGGAGTCACTGCCACCCGGCCGCGGGGGGCACCGAAGAGGCGGAACAGGTCTTCCTGCGTGGCTCGGGAGATCACGAAGACGGCATCCGCCCGGGCCAGGACGCAGCGGTGCCAGATCCGGTAGAGCCACCGCTGGAGCGGGGACCAGGCGGCGGGCAGGCGCAGAGGGGCGAAATCATGCAGCGTCACCCCGAGGGGAGCCGACCGCCTGAGCAGGCCCAGGGGGACCGCATAATAGGGCACGTGGACCAGGGCCTTCGGCCATCGCTGGAGAAGCCAGGGGATGGCCAGATGCTCTGCAGGCGCGAACGGAGGGATGGAAACCGGGATCCGCTGCACCGCGGGGAACCGATCCAGCGCTCGGAGATCCCAGCGTTGGTTGGGCGCACGCGGCACGTACAGCAGGCGTAGCTGCAGCTCGGGCTCCAGGGAGAGCATCGCTTCCAGCAGGCGGAAGGCGTAGCGCCCGATCCCCGGGAAGCGATCCTGGATCACCCGGCCGTCGAACACCACCTCCATCCCAAGGGTCTCCCTTACGGGCCGGACGCCCGCTCATACAGCTCCACCAGCACCCCGAAGGCGCTGCGGGGGTGGATGAAGGCATAGCGCATCCCATCGCCCCCCACCAGGGGGGATTCGTGGATGAGCTGCGCGCCGGCCTCCTTCAGCCGCCTCAAGACCCCGTCCAGATCCTCCACCTCTATGCAAATGTGATGAAGGCCTGGTCCCCGACGGGCCAGGAACTTCGCGACGCCGGACTCCGGGTTGAGGGGCTGCACGAGCTCGATCTCCCCGCCCTCCATCGGGAAGAAGGCGACCCGGACCTCCTCCGCCGGCACCTCGGCCACCCGCGCCAGGGGCAGGCCCAGCAAATCCCGGAAGAAGGGCAGGGCCGCTTCGAGATCCTCCACCACAATGGCGACATGGTTCAGCCGCGGCATCCGAAACCTCCCGTTCGGCGGTTCTCAGCGATCATCCGGGGCCCAGCCAACCGCGCGAAGACTTCATGGGTCCCTCCGGATGGAGGAAACCGGCTCCTCCCAGCGGGCGGCTTCCCGGCCTCTGAGGGCGTGCCCCATCGGCCATCCCCCTGCTCCAAGCCAGGCGCCCGCGCTGTCGATGAGGACGTCCCAGCCGCTGGGGTGACGCCCGGGGACTACGCTTTGATGGACCTCGTCGGTGATCGCATA
>JAGHYO010000274.1 GCA_017743605.1 Thermoflexus sp.
AACGCGCCGCCCCTCAGGCCCGTGAGGGCGTATTCGGGGACGTTCACGCCCGGGAAGTCTCCCACCGCGGCGCTGAGGACCTCCAGACACCCGGCGATGTACTGGCGCTTCTGATCCGGAGACGCCGCGGCGATGTCGGGGATGACCAAGCGGGGCTGGATGACGTCCAGATGGTAGGACACTTGCCCGCCAGATGCCTCCACCATGGGATCGAAGGCCGCCCGGATGAACGGCGCGTGGAAAGCGCAGACGTCCCGCCCCAGCTCGCGCAGGTCCCCAGTGTAGAGGCCAATTTCGTTGAAAGCGCTTGGCGGGGCGTCGGAGTACTCCTCCCTGACGTTGGGCTCGTTGAGCAGCTGGACGTAGACGCCCTCCAGGGCCAGCCGCTTGGCCAAGTTCAGCACCCCGGGGAGCGGGGCGGGGTAGTAGATCGGGAGGATCCCCGTGGGGTCCATCGGAGTGTTGGCCCAAGCTCGGATCCAGTCCCCGTAAACGCGGGCGGCGGTTTCCGTGACGGACCCGTCTTGCCTCGCCCACGGCAGCCGGGCCAGCCCCTCCGCCGCCCCCTGCACGTCCGCCCAGCGGGGCCGCAACATGATGCGCAAAACCAGGAGATCGACCCCCGCCTCCCTGGCCGCTTGGACCAGCCCCATCACCATCCGCGGATCCCTCGCCGTTCCAGCGGAGATCACCAGCAACACGCAACGAGAGCGGGAGGCCAGGATGACCCGCTTGAGGGACTCGGGGTCCATTTCCAGATCGAATGGATCCTCGTAGGTCAGGTGGTAGCAGGCCCCCAGGTTGGCCGTGAAGGATTTCGGCAGGTCGCCCGGGGCCGGCAAGACCTCCACCAGCCTGTACTCATCCCCGGAGGACGGAGGAGCCTCCACCGCCGGTTGCGGGAGAGCGGGCAACAGCAAGCGGTTCGCCAGCTCCCCCAAGTATGGAACGGCGGCGAGAAGAAGGATCAGCAACGCAATGCGCAGGATCACCCTGTGATCGCGTTCCATCCTGGCCCCCCGCTCCCGGGTGGATGCGCTCAGCGCGGACGGATACGGGGGATGAAGGAGGGGATGACCCGCACGGGGACGATGCGATCCCCGATCTCCATCTGGACCTCCTCGACGGGATGCAGCAACACGGCCAGGAAGTTGGCCGCGGCCAAGAGGACCAAGAGCGTGGCCACGGGGGAGCCCCCTCCTGCGGGGGACCAGCCCAGCGCCGCTCCCGACGCCGCCAGCGCCACGGCCAGCGCGGCGTTGATCTGCCCGGAGAAGACCAAGTAAACCAGCATCAGGAGGCCCATCGGTGTGAGGGCCATCAGGAGACGCCGCAACCGGCTCCCCGGGAAGAGGGGGCCTCCGACGGGCACGTAGCCGTTTGTGAACAGAACCCACCAGATTTGAATCGCGGTCGCCACAGCGCTCATATGCGCACCTCCGGTTCTGGGAGTCCGATAGTGTGCAGGAGCCACTCCTCATCGAACACTGGCTCCAGCCCATAGTCGGCGAGATTCCGTGGTGAGCCGTCCTTGTTCTCTGGTATCAGAAAGCACACGCGCTCCACCTGATTGCCCAGTTCGCTCTTTTTGAAGACGATTATCAGCTCCATATGAGGGATCCCAGAGCCGATCAACTCCTTAAAAGCCTCACGGTAATCCACCCCCTCCTTCGGCACATAGGCGTAGGCCCACGTCCCCCACGCTTGCATATAGACCTTGACGTGCTCCCGCCCGTCGAGAGGATTGGACGGACGGTGCCGATCCACTTGGAGCATGAAGCGGCCCTCGCCTCCCGTCAGGAGCCCGAGGATCTTTCCGAGCAGAGATCCGCTCATCCTCCCCCCCTAAGGCCCCCATGCGCGCGCCCGCTTCACCGCATCCCAGACCCGAAGCAGAACGCTCCGGTTCACACCACATCGGAGGGAGTCGGGGCGGTTGCAGTAGGACGGGACGCCGCTGGGCAGAACTGGCCTGCACCCCCACCCCGGGGCGGTCTTGTTCTGAACCCGGCACGCGCCCATATAGCCCCGGGCCTCCACGCCGGAGGGGCTGGCCTCATCGGGCATGCCGGGGAAGAACTCCCCCCTCATCCTTCCTGTCCACTGGGCGAACAGCGTGGCCGGCCCAAGAGGGACGCCGCCGACGCTCGGGAGCGGATGAGTGGCCCACCCCTCCAAATCGCCCGCCAAATCAGGGAACAGGACCAGAAGCGGGTCGATGGAGCGGACGTAAACCCACTGGATGTAGATCCCACCCCAGTCCGAAACGCCCTGATCCGACCCGGGCGGGCGGATGAACCGGCCCCGCGTGCTGGGGTCGGAGATCGACCGCAACAGCTCGCGCGCCTCATCCCCGCTGAGGGCGACGGCCTGGTAGTGGCAGTGCCAGGCCTGGCTGTTGGCATAGCCGACCGCGCAGGGAGCGACAATGGCTCCCGCTTGGTAGTAAGCGGTCGGGTTGATCTCCAGCGGGAGGCCGCGGGCCACCATGCCGCGGACCGCCCACATCGGCGTCCCCGCGATGTCGGTGACGATGTGCAGCCCGCCGAAAAGCAGCGCGCAGTCCTGCTCCGGTGGGACGCGCCTCTCCAGCAGGGCGCGTATGTCTCGCAACAGCGCCTGGCCGCCCGCCGGATACGGGGCGCGGACCGCCTCCTCGGAAACGCTGCACGGCATCATGCCCAACATCCAGCCCGGGTAGACGATGACGGGCATGATAGGCACGGGCGTCCACAGACGCTGTTGCGCTTGGCAGCTCCCTCCTCCGCACGACGTATCCAGGCCCTCGTGGAACACAAGGCCGTCAAAGTATTGCTCAGAGTAGCCGTAGTACGCCGTGATCTTGCGGAACGGGACGTCGGACCTCACCTCGCGAATTTCTCGCACAATGAAGCCAGGGATGCCCCGCAGGCGGTCGCGGATGTCCTCCTGATTCGCCAGGATCTCCGCCAGCCGCAGGCCGTAGAAGTAGTAGCATTCCAGCGGATACGTGCGGGGAGACGTCGTCCCCACCGCCACCATCCCATGGCCGCCCGCGATGAGGCCTCGGGCGGGAGGGGCCGCCTCCTGCCCAGACCCTGGAAGGCGCAGGTAGGGATCCCGCGGGGCCAGCTCGGGGAACTCCGGCAGGCAATAGCTGAAAGGAAACGTGGCCAGATGGGTCCCTGTCGGATAGGGATCCTCGAGGCTGCGCATCAGAAGCTGCGCCGCCTCCCCTGCCGGCGGCATCCCATACGTCTGCCCCAAGCAGGCGGAAGCCCCCGGCACGCAGTCCGAGACGTTGACGGGGACGGCTTGGATGGCTATCTCCACGCCGCGGCAGACGTAGACGTCCAGCAACCGCCCCCCAATGTTCCGGGTCTCCTTGGCGCACGGGAAGGCCCGGGCGGGGCCCAGGGTCCCCCACAGGAGCCAGGCCGCTGCGAAAAGGATCAGTCCCATGCTCAGCCTCCTGGTCCCTCGATCGCGGCGCAGATGCCGTCTGGATGGCGGGCCCAGACGCGCTTCTTCAAAGCCCGATCCATCCTGGACTGGTCCACTAGGAACAGAAAAACGCTGACGCCGGTGTTGAAATCATGGACCTCTGGCCATTTCCAAGCCGCGGAGAACATAATGCGGTCATACAGCATCGGGCACTTCTTCCCCGGGGCGCATGGGAAGTCCGACTCCAACGGGGGCACCGACAGCCCCGCCGGCGTCGGCGCGGGGACCGGCGCGCCGCCCGGGCCGCTCTTCCAGGCCTGACAGAAGGCCGCGGCCACCCGCCTCCC
>JAGHYO010000275.1 GCA_017743605.1 Thermoflexus sp.
GGACCGGGATGCCCCAGTCCAGGTCGCGGGTGATGGGGCGAGGCTGGAGGCCCTGCCGGATGTAGTTCAGGGTGAAGGTCAGGACGTTGGGGCGCCAGTAGCCCTTGTCCCGGAGGTAGCTCAGGAGCCGCTCGGTGAGGGCTGGCAAGTTGAAGAAGTAATGCTCCGTCTCCCGAAGCACCGGAGTGCTGCCGTCGATTCGGCTGCGAGGGTGGATGAGCTGAGTGGCTTCCAGCAAAATCCCACATCGCTCGCACTGGTCCCCCCGAGCCCGCTCGTAGCCGCAGACCGGGCACGTGCCCTCGACGTAGCGATCGGGGAGGAAGCGGCGGGAGACCTCCGAGTAGAACTGGCGCTGGGTCTGTCGGAACAGATAGCCGTTCTCCAGCAGGCGCAGGAACATGTCCTGGGAGACCCGGTGATGGTTCTCGGTGTCGGTGTGGGTGAAAAGATCGAAGGAGATGCCGTATTTCTGCCAGGTCTCCAGGAAGATCCGATGGTAGCGCTCGAACAGCTCCCGGGGCGACACCCCCTCCCGATCGGCCTGGACGGTGATAGGGGTCCCATGGGAATCCGAACCGGAGACCATGAGGACCTGGTTCCCTTTCAAGCGGTGGTAGCGGGCGAAGATGTCCGCCGGCAGGTAGGCGCCGGCGATGTGCCCGAGATGCAGGGGGCCGTTGGCGTAGGGCCAGGCCACGCACACCAGCACCTTCTCCGTCATCGGAGCACCTCCGGATCGCGTGAAGGGTCTTGGCGTCTCTCGTTCCGGAACCCTGAAACAAAAACCGCCGGCCGAGGCCGGCGGTCGGCGGGCGAAACCCACCCGGCAGTCGGGGGGGCCTCAGGCCCCCGACCGCGAGGGGTCTCTCCTCATCATCCGCCCCTCTTCGTGCGAATGCATGTCAGACCCCTTCTGGTCTTTCCCTAAATTTTAACGGGATCTCGACGTTCTAACAACTCAGCGTGGAAAGCGATTCAGGAACACCCATCCATAAACCCAGCCCGTGTCAGCCGGGAAAATCCATACAGGGCGCTCTATAATGCGATGGCCTTCGTAGAGAATCTCTAAAACGCTCAAAGCAGGTCGGGTGCCCGAAAGCGGGGGACTGATCCAGATCTCTGTAAGCCAGCCCGGCGTTACCACTGTGGCGTCTGGAATCCGATATGCGCGTTGCAGAGGTGTGGATCCATCAGGAGTGCGTAGCATCACTTGCCATCCTGAGATGCGGGCATAGCTCCGACTGCGCCAGCGCACCTGAACTTCCAGCCGCCACCCATCGATACCTTGGACCATGCGGGCTACAGGGGGTTCTACTTCCACGGGGCCGGCAGAGAGGCTCCCGACACGCGCGGGATCAACGCGCGGGTGGACCTCTATCTCTCCGATGATCAGAGAATTGCTGGCGCCTCCCTCTAGAGGAAGCCTGGGAAATCCGGGAGCTCCGGTCGGATACCAGCCAATCTGAAGACGATACCTGCCGGGAGGTGTGTAAAGAGGGATCAACAGGCTGCGATGCACTTCAATGGTTTGACCTGGAGCCCAGTGCTGAACTCCCGGCTCCGGCTCTGCATCCCAATTTGACCAAAGCTGGCCATGCTCATCCACCAGGTGCAGAAAGAGCGTCCATCGGCTCGTGAGGGGACGATCTGTGCTCATGCGAAGGGCGATGCGGAGCGGATGACCGGGTTTGGCGCTTTCATCGATCCGGCCGATCGCTTGGAGCTGTAATCCGTTTTCCCATCTGACAGGGAATGGATCCCAACGGACAGGCTGGGCTTTTCGGGTGAAGTGAATGACGGTCGCTCGACGCTCGGGGACGAAGTGATCGATCTCCGTGTAAAAGTCAACAGTGTGAGTCCGCTGGAGATCGGTGACCCACCCCTCCCAATTACCTCGGTAGAGGGTTACCCCGATGAACCAGAAGGATGGGTGTTGTGAAAGGACGATGGCACGCTGACGGGGATCATTCCAGTCGTAAGAGCGGAATCTTGGATACTCTGGCCAAAGAGAATGCCACCAGGCCTGGATCAGAATGGGGTCCTCGTCCCCAAGGATTTGCATGGCTGCAATCTCTTTCGTATCCCCGGCATCCGGGAAGCTCTGGATAAGGGGCATTGCAGGCAAACTGATTAGGCCCGGCACGAGGAAGGTTATGACAAACCACCGTGCTCGAAGCGCAATAGGGGTGATGACCCATACGAGGAAAGGGATAAGGACCATCGCGAAGTATCTTGCACCGAAGAAGGGCCATCGCAATGCGATTCCGGCTCCTATTGCCAGGGGCAACCACGAAACCATCCCGATCAGTTGCCATTGGACGGGGAGAGGGGTCCGTTTCCGAAGCCCTTTACATATCCACACGGCAAGGGCTCCCAGCGCGGTGGCCAGCCCCGCTGCTCGGGCGAAGTGTCCATCGCTCAGAGGTCCGGTTAGCCAGCTGGCCCAGAAGTGCTCAAGGACCTCCCAGGGCCGAGGTCGCACCGGAATCGCCGAAAGGTTGCGCACCGTGTTTTCCATGCTCCCCGCATAAGCCTGAAGGAGCCAGAGCCCGAAGGCGCCCCACAACAGCGTAGAGATCATCAGCCCAATCTGCCAACCCCGAGGACGATAGAGTCCAAGGATCACGATCTGACAGAGAAGCAATAGAACGCTGTAATAGTGGGTGAAAAGCAGAATCCCCTGAAGGATCATCCAGGCCAGCCATCGTCGAGTAGATGGACGTCGTAGCAGAAGCAGCCACACCCATGTTGATGCAGCGCCCAGGGCGATGAAGCCTCCATACATCCGGATTAAGAAAAGCTGGAAAATATAAAACGGGTTTAAGGCGATCAGGATAACTGTCCACATTCCGATGCGAGGTCCCGCTGTTTGTTTGCCAAGTTGGAAAGCTAAGGGAAGGGCCGTCAGACCCAGCAGAATAGAAAGCACCCGATAGGCATAGGGGCGATCAAAGCCGCCGATCTCCCACCATAAATGGACCAGCCAGTAATAAAGTGGGGGATGGCTGTCCCGCATCAGATTGCGGGCGATCTCGATCGCTCCATAAGAGGAAGCCTGCCAGAGCACATGCTTCTCATCGATCTGAGCGAGCTCGGGAGGCATCAAGGCCAGCGTAACCCAGAATGTCAGCGGTATGGTTGCCAGCACTCCCCAGCGCATGCTCATAAAACCGTTCCCTCCATAGGATGAGCCTTTGTAATTATGGCATTCGATTCCAGAGGATCCAGCTGTAGTTCCAGCGCCAGCGCTGGCGGGACAGGGTGAAGGCGGGGATCTGGGCCTCGCCGCCGGGGCACCGCACGATCAGCCGGCGCGTGCGAAGATCCGGCGGGATCTCTCCCTCCCAGACTCCGGCAACGGTCTCACCCGCCGCATACCGGATGTCAACGGCTGAGGACGTCTGCCACGCCAGTTGCTGAACGCCTCTGTCGGTCTCCACGATCACCTCCGGCAGCCCCGTCCCCGCGGCTTCCACCTGCCAGGCCGCCTGAACCCAGAGGCGATCCGGCCGGCCTGGCTCTGGGAAGATGTCCGGTCCCTCCTGCCGATAGGACGTCCGGCGCATCCCCGCAAAGCGCTTCAGGATCAGATCCCCGCACCGCTGTCCGTCCCGGCTGTCGAGCCAGGTCGGGCGGGGGACGAGGGACACAGTTCCCAGCCGGACCACGTCCTCGCCGGTCCGGGTGCGCAGGCGGGGCCATCCGTTAGACCCCGTCGGATAGGCCCCGGCGGTCACCGCATAAGCCCCAGCCGGCAGCCAGGTTG
>JAGHYO010000276.1 GCA_017743605.1 Thermoflexus sp.
TGGACGATCGTGCCTTTCCTGCGGATCCGGAGGCGTCCATGAGCGCATGGGAGCGCTGGATCTTCCGACTCCTGCTCAGCGTCCTGATCGGCTGGGAAGCGACCCTGGCCGGCTACAAGCTCAGCCTGTTCCCATATCAAGCGGTGGATTTCTTCCAGCATGACTTCCTGGCCCGCTTCCTTCAGCAAGGAGGACGGTTCACGGATCCCTCCTGGCCGATGCAGATCGGATCGGCCTTGGGCCTCCGGTTGCCGCCGGGCCTGGAACGCACCGCCCCCCTGCTGCTCTATCAGCCCATCGTCCTGCCCTTCTTCCGGGCGCTGGCTCTCTTTCCTATGTCTATCGCGTATGCGATGTGGCTGGCCCTGAGCCTGCTGCTGATCGGGTGGACGGGCTGGCGGATCGCGCGGGCGCTGGGGACGCCTCCCCTGCCGGTTTGGTTCGCCCTCGGGCTGTGGCCGGCGATATGGCACGTGCTGCTGCTGGGCAACGTGGACCTCCTGGCCTGGGCGCTGATGAACCTGGGCCTCGTCGCCCTGCTGGAGGGTCGGCCGCGCCGGGGAGGGTTCTGGCTCGGCTGGGCCGTGGCCCTGAAAGGCTTCCTCATCTTCGCCGCGGTGCCCTGGCTGAGACGAGAGGGCCGACCGGTGGCGGAGGGCCTGGCTGCGGGGCTTCTCCTCAGCGGGCTCTGGGGAACCCTGTGGGTGGGCCTGGAGGGCTGGATCTTCCTGCTCCGGCATCTTCCCGACTACGAAAGGGCCATGGAAATGTTCATGCCTGCCAATAACTCTCTACTGGCGGGGCTGTGGGCCCTGGCAGGGCCGCCGGTGCTGGATGAGAAGGGGATCTGGTTCTACGGGCTTCTGTATCCGCAGCTTATTCTGCCTCCGCGTCTGATCTATCTCCCGGTCGCACTGCTCCTCCTGCTCTTTGCTGGGGTATGGGTCCGACGGCAGCGGACGCTGCCGCTGCTGATTGAGTGCGGCTTCTGGCTCAGCCTGGGGCTGCTCCTCTGGCCGGTCTCATGGATCAACTATCACATCTATCTGTTCATGCCCCTGCTGGCCCTCGCCCTCCAGAGCGACCGGCTTCGCCCGCTGACCCGCTGGATGTTCGGGATCGGGATCTTCCCGCTCACCATCGCCCTCAGTTATGGCGCCCTCACGGCGAGCAGCGCTCCTTACATGAGCGTCGCCCTGCTTCTGAGCTTCACACGGCTGTTCCTCATCGGGCTGTTCCTCCGGGCCGCTTCGGAGCTCCGAGCGAACAACGGATCAGGAGCAAGCACATGAAGGCCTTTATGGGAGTTCGCCGCTGGATGCGCGTCTGGCCTCTCCTTGTGGGAGGCGGGCTGGCGGCGTGGGGGCTTCAGCGGCCGCTGCCGCCCGCTCCCTCCACCCATACCGGACTGGCGGCCCTGGCGGACACGGGGTTCGCCCTTCTGCTTTGGGGATATCTGACCCTGGAGGGCGCTGCGCTGGGAGCGCATGGGCTCCGGCGGCTCCGGCTGTCGGATCTGCCCGAGGGAGAGCGGCTGCTCTGGAGCATACCGACCGGGCTGATCCTGCTGGGGTATCCCGTATATGCCCTGGGGCTGCTGGGCCTGCTCCGCCCGCCGATCATCGCCGGGTTGATCCTGGGGCTGGCCTTGTATCTGCGCCAGGACATGGAGGCGGCCGCCCGGGAGATCGTCGGAGCGCTCCGCATCGCGCTCGCCGGTTTGGGGAAAGCTCCCCCAACGGCGCGATGGGGGGGCTGGCTGATGATCACCCTGCTGGGGTTCAGCTTCCTGCTCGCACTGGCCCCGCCTACTCATTATGATGCTCTATGGTATCATCTGGAAGCGCCGCGACAGTTCCTGATGGCCGGGCGCGTTTACCCGGATCCGCATAACTGGCCGGCCAACTACGCTTTCGCGCCCAGCATGCTGTATGCGATCCCTATGGCTCTGGGAGACGACACCGTCCCCCAGCTTCTGCACTGGACCTTTGGCGTCGCTTTCCTGGGCCTCGCTTACTGCCTGGCCCGAACGTATGCCGGAGCGCTGGCATGGACCGCCCCCGCCTTTCTGCTGACCATGCCGGCCCTGACCTTCCGGTTGATGCCATCCGCTCTGGCGGATATCCCCGCTGCATGCCTGGAGCTGATGGCCTTCGGCGCCCTGCTCCGATCCTCCAAGCGGCGGGATCCGGGATGGCTCCACGCCGCCGGGATCTGGACGGGGCTGGCCATAGGGGCCAAGTTCTCCTCTCTGCCGGTCCTGGTGGCGGGGACCGGGTTCTGGCTCTGGCGGGGCTTCCCCGCCGATCTCCCGGGTCGAATGAAGGGGCTAATGCGCTATCTGATCCTGACCCTGCTCCTGGCAGCTCCCTGGTATCTCAAAAACGCCGTCTGGTTTGGAACTCCTCTGTTCCCAGCAGGCCTTAAATCGAACGATCCGGAGATCAATTTTAGAAATTATTTGTATCAAGAATACAACAATTTAAGCGAAAGATGGCTAAACAGATTAATATTTTTGGTTTGGTCTTTTATAGCTCCTGAAAGACTAGATTACATAACTCTGCCATGGATTGCACCTCTGGGGCTGTTAATCAGCGTTCTGTTTGCGCAGCGTATGCCGACGGGGATCATCGGGCTGGCCGGAGCGCGGGCGCTGCTGTGGGTTCTTGGGCCACCCAAGATTCGCTTCCTGCTTCCCTCACTGGCCCTCTGGGGCATCGGGATCGCGGCGGCCGTATCCTCTCATCCGAACCGGAGCCGGCTGCATCGTCTCGGCGCGGGAGCGATGATCTATGGGCAGCTGGCGCTGCTGGCCCTGCTGGTGATGGGAGGGCAGATCGTGATGGTGACCTCCCGCCCATGGGCCGTGGCCCTCGGCGCGGAGAGCCGGGCGGATTATCTGCGCCGGAGCCTCAGCGGCTACCGGGCGATGGAATGGGCGCGCGCCCACCTGAGCCCGGAGGAACGGGTCCTGTTGATCGGCGATACGCGCCATTACTATTGCCCGCGCCAGTGCTTCCCGGAGGCTGATCATTTCACCTGGCCGCGCATCGTATGGGCAACGAACTTCGATCCGGAGGCAGCCGCTCGCCGTCTGGCTCAGATGGGAATCACCCATCTCTGGATCCATCACGGCACCATGAAATGGCTCCTGAACCACGACCCGGGAGGCTGGGTGCGGCGCAGCGACGAATTCCTCCGCGTTCGCTTCGCCCCCCGTTGCGCCCGCCTCGAATACGCCGATGAAGACGTGGAGATCCTGCGCCTGACCTGCGTGGGAACGGAATGGATGGAAACGCGAGGCACAGCTCAAAGGATGGCCTGGTGAGCGGGAAACGTTTGCGGGTGTATCCGTGGTTGATCGGCGCTGCCCTGTGGGGGGTATGGGCTGGAGAGGTCCTCACCCGTCAGGGCTGGCAGAGCGGTCTGGGTCCGATCCTGGGCAGCGATTTCATCACCCTCTACGGCGCGGGGCTCCTCTACCGTCACCACCCGACGCGCCTGTATGATCCGATGTTCCAAGCCCAGATCCAGGCGATGCTGATCGCCCCGACCCCCTATCCGGGCCTGAACCCATTCATCAGCCCGTCCTATGTCGCCATGGCCTGCGGCCTCCTCACGCTCCTCCCCCTGAAGAGCGCTTTCGTCCTGTGGAACGGGCTCACCTTGGCCCGGACGTTGCACGCCGCCGCAGGCCTCCGAAAGCTGCTCCCGGAGGATGTCCGTCAGGCTGCAAGCGCCCTCCCG
>JAGHYO010000277.1 GCA_017743605.1 Thermoflexus sp.
AGAATCTTCTTCTTGCTCGACTATTATCTTCATAGCAAGCCGAAGAATACGTCCGAAGAAGGCAGTAGTGCGGGTCTCGAGCTCCTTGCTCAGTTCCCGGACCGCCGGGATAAGGAGGAACTCGGGTAGGCCCCCACCACCTATGGTATTCTTGGGAATTGTTTGCTAATGGTCCGACTTTTGGACGTGCCCTTTGTATTCGATTTCAATCTTTCCATCCTCTCCAAGCTTAGCGATTTTTTGAATTCTGATCTTCTTATCATCACTAAGATATTCGCGAAATGTGCTCTCTTCCTGCTCGGTCAGACGATCGAAAGTCATCTCCACCCAAAGCTCATCTTCTGAGCGGAATGAGAAGAAGTCCTCAGGATTGGGTTTGGCAGATGCAGACAGCCCGAATTCGATTGCGCGTAGAATATTGGACTTTCCACTGTTGTTTGGCCCCACGAGAACGAGCATGTCGGGAACTTGTATCGTGAGATCCTTGATGCTGCGATAGTTATGAATGCGCAGTTGACGCATCTTCATCGCGGTTCCTCCGCTCGTGCAATCAACTCGGCGAAGTCATAGTTGACGCTCGTCACCCCGAAGTCCGGCTCCCGCCGGAAGGGACGGCGGAGGTAGTGAACGCGGTGGCGTCCGTCGCTCAGGAATTCCACGATGGCCAAGATGTAGTCGTCGGGTTTGTTGAGGGCTGTAAGGATCTCATTGCGGGTAACCGTGATCACATCCGCTCCGCTCTCCCGCCCCTTCACCTCGATGAACCGGAGCCGGCCGGTTCGGGGGTCGCGACTCTCGATATCATAGCCCAGGTGCTCGGACTCCCGGTCCACGGGCTCGTAGCCCAGGTGCCGCTCGATCTCCATCACGATGGCCCGTGCCCGGGCGGCGATGGACTGCGTGTCGACGGTGTGCGCCTTCCCCGACATAGGCCTGCCCTGCATCCTCGCCAGAAGGCCGGCGGGCACGACGACGAAGCCTCCCATCACCACAGGTGGAAGGGGAGAGATCTGGGCCTCGAGGTCCAGTTGTTGCAACCGCCTGTGCAGCCGAGCAGCCAGCTCATCCGCCCGACGGCGGGCCTCCTGAGAGTTGAGGCGGGCGTTCGGCTTCCCCGCCTGCTCCTGCAGCCGCAGCTCCTCCGCCCGGTGGTCCCAGTAGGCGATCTCCTTGGTCAGGCGATCTTTCACGGCAGCCCGGGTCTTCTCAATCCACTCCAGGCGACGCCGGCGCACTTCCTCCAGATGCTCCGGCACCACCCGGGTTACCGCATACTCGACGGCTCTGGCCTCCAGATCCTGTGTGATCCAGCTGCACTCCGGACGGACGAGGATCTCCTCGGGCCGCGGTTCGTCCTCGCGAAGGGGGCGGTAGTCCAGGTAGGGGGCGTAGGCCGCGTTGCGGGCGTTGCCGTTTGAATCCAGCTCCACATACAGCATCCGGCGGGAGATCACGCGCCGCTCGCCGGTCCGGGTGACGCTGGCGTCCTGGATCGCGTGCTCCAGATAGAAGATCACCCGAGGCTGGTCACCCGGGTCACGGTCGTCCACGAGCACTGTCCCCTGGCGAAGCAGGTCCCGATAGCGCTCCAGGATCAAGTCCACAACGGCGTCCAGAAGCGGATGGCCCGGGCAGATGAAAGCCGCGAGAGGTCGGCCCGGCGGAGCAACGAGCTCCTTCTCAAAGGTGATGCGTTCGTAGCGGTGGAGGATGGGCTCCCTGGTCCCGATGAGACGGTCGCGGTGCCGCAACGCGGCGGGCACGTGGGTCACCTCGTAGCGCCGGGGCTCCCGCTGGCGGATTGTGCCGCCCAGGTGCCGGAAGGCCTCCAGGAAGAAGGACTCGATGTAGTGAGGCTGCAAGCGTCTGGCTTGCGCTCGCTCCAGATCTTCCCGGATGCGGCGGAGCCGTTCAGAGTCGATGATCTCATGGGCCAGAGCCCGTTCTTCCACCAGGTTCTGCAGGTGCTCGATATCCAGAGCCCGGTCGATCGCCCGGGAGAGCCTGGCCTTCACCTCCGGTCGCTCGCCGTAGCGGATGGCTTCGATGAGCAGCTCCCGGAGGGGGCAGCCCTCGAACTGCAGTTTGCCCAGGACGTCAAAGACCTTGCCCCCTAAGGCTTTACGTGCTTCCTCCAGTTTCTTCAACAGGGCGTAGTAGACGTCGCCCTCCCGCGTCTCGATCGCCACCAGGTTCCACAGGTGGCAGACCTCTGTCTGGCCGATGCGGTGGATCCGACCGAAGCGTTGCTCGATGCGGTTGGGATTCCAGGGCAAGTCGTAGTTGATCATCAGGTGCGCCCGCTGCAGGTTGATGCCTTCGCCTGCCGCGTCGGTAGCCACGAGCACCCGGACCTCGGGGTCATGCAGGAAAGCCTCCTGGGCCTTGCGGCGCTCCTCGCGGCTCATGCCGCCGTGGATGTAAACCACCGCCTGAGGCCAGCCGAGGAGCGTGGAGATCCGTCCCACGAGATAGTTCAGGGTGTCGCGGTGTTCGGTGAAAATCACAAGTTTGTGATAGGGGGAAGGCACAGGCCGGGGAGGAGGTGCCTCGCCGTATGCCTCCTCAGGCTCTGCGAGCTGTCCCCGAATGGCGGCAGGCGTGAACAGTTCGCTCAGAAGGTTGGCGAGCTCCCGCCACTTCCGATCCTCGCCGCTGGCCCGAACGCGCCAGGCCAGAGCCTCCAGCCGTTTGAGGGTGGTGATCTCCGCGTGAAGCTCCTCAATGGTGCGGGCCGCTGTCGCCTGATCCAGGACCTCTTCTTCTTTCTCGGTGACCTCTGCCTCCGGAGCCTCCTCCAGCTCCTCGATCTCCTCCGGATCGATCGCGGGGCTGAGGGCCGCAGGCATCGCTACCTTCCCACCTCGCTGCAGGAGGTCCAGCTCCCGCAGGCGGCTTTCCAGTCGCTCGCGTCGCCGCCGCAAGGACTGGTAGATGGCTTCCGGGCTTGACGCGAGCCGGCGCTGCAGAATGGTGAGCGCCCATCCGACGGTGCCCCTGCGCCTCTCGTCGTCCAGGGCATCGGCGCGGTCGAACTCTTCCCGGACGTACTCCGTCACTTCCTTATAGAGCCGCGCCTCCAGGTCCGAGAGCCGATATGGGACGGTATGGGCGAACCGATCGGGGAAGAGCGGCGTGCCATCGAATCGAACGAGCTTCTCTTTTACCATCCGGCGCATGAGATCCGAGACATCCACCTGATGCACGCCGCTTCGGAAGCGACCCTCGAATCGATCTCCATCCAGCAGGGCCAGGAAAAGCTGAAAATCCTCTTCCTTTCCGTTGTGGGGTGTGGCGGTGAGCAGCAGGAAATGTCGGGTGATACTGGAGAGGAGCTGACCGAGTTTGTAACGCTTGGTGTATCTCACTTCGCCTCCAAAGAAGGTAGCCGACATCTTGTGCGCTTCATCCACCACGATCAGGTCCCATCGACACTCCGGCGCCGACAGCTTCGCCTGCACCGATTCATCCCGGGCAGCCTTATCCAGGCGCACGATCACAAGGTCGTTCTCTAAGAACCAGTTTCCTGTGCGTGCCGCCTCAAGCTTGTCATTGGTCATGATCTCAAAAGGCAACTGGAAGCGATGATAGAGCTCGTCCTGCCATTGCTCCGCTAAGTTGCCCGGGCAGACAACCATGCAACGTTGCACATCGCCTCGGAGCAGCAGCTCTTTGATCAAAAGCCCTGCCATGATGGTCTTGCCTGCTCCGGCGTCATCAGCCAGCAGGAATCGCAGAGGCTGC
>JAGHYO010000278.1 GCA_017743605.1 Thermoflexus sp.
TGAAGGCAGCGAAGCCAAGGGCTTCATAGATATCTTCGCGCTCCAGCTCAGGCCACTCTTGAAGGATCTCCTCAATCGTCATGCCGAAGCTCAGGTAATTTAGAATCGAAGATACTGGAATTCGCAAACCACGGATGCATGGCTTCCCCATGCATTTGTTAGGATCCATCGTAATACGCCGAAAACGGTAATGTCGGAGCTCCATCGTTATTCTCCTTTCGATTAGCATTAAGGATAGAGGCTTTCGCCCTAAACCTCGGGTCTCCGATGACACAGGGTCGCCCTTGAAGCTGTCCCTACCGTCCCAAACTGCCGTCTTCTCAATCCCGAAAGGTCGCGGCGAAAGCCGCTTCGATGAAACCGATCTTTCTGTAGGAGGGGCTTTCGCCCCGAACTCCCGGTCTTCGATGACACAGAGGTCGCGGCGAAAGCCGCTCCTACAGGACAGATTTCTTCAGAAGAGGCTTTCGCCCCACACCTCTATCTTCGAGATGGCAGGTCGCGGCTGAAGCCCCTCCTCCAGCGTGGATGCCGAAATGAATTTCGGCCTACAAGGGCGATCGGTCGCGGCGGAAGCCGCCCCCACGGAGAGGATGCATCCTCCAAACGGTCGATCCGCGAGGGATCCTGCCCCAAACCGTTAATCCCCCCACTCGTGTCGGAGACGGGTCTCGGCGATCATCCGGGCGGTCATGGCCGTCCACAGGTGTTCCGGAGTGATGGGCAGCTCGGTCACCCGGACGCCGACCGCATCCCGGATCGCATTGGCCACAGCGGCCGCCCCGGGTACCACCGGCGGCTCCCCAACGCCCCGGGCCCCAAAGGGGCCGTGCGGGCTGGGAACCTCGACGATGCGGGTTTCGATGGGCGGGACCTCCGGGGCGATGGGAAGGGCGTAATCCAGGAAGGAGGCGGTCAGCGCCACCCCGTTCTCATCGTAACGCAGGGCCTCCCAAAGACCCCAGCCCAGACCCTGAGCCGCCCCGCCGTGCATCTGCCCTTCGATCAGCAACGGGTTCAGGGCCCGGCCGACATCCTGAGCCACTACCGCCTCCCGCACCGTCACCCGGCCGGTCTCCGGATCCACCCGCACCCGGACGAGCATGGCGGCGAAGCCCGGCGCCTGCTCCCGCTGGGCGGAGGTCCCCCGACCGAACACCGGCTCGAACTTCCCCCCGAACCGCTGGGTCAGGGCGGCCACCTCGCCGACGCGCATCCGGGGCTCCGGAACCCCCCGGACGTAGATCTGGCCATCGCGGATCTCCAGGTCCTCCGGGGCGACCTCCAGATGCTCCGCCGCGATGCGCAGGATCTGCTGGCGGGCCTCCTCCGCCGCCCGCTGCACCGCCAGGCCCACCGTGTAAATGGTCTTGCTGCCCCCGCTGGCTCCGGCATAGGGGCTGGTGTCGGTATCCCCCTGGAGGATCCGCACCTGCTCCAGAGGCACCCCCAGGATCGAGGCGGCCAGCTGAGCCATCGCCGTGTGCGTGCCCTGCAGGTCCACCGCCCCCACGTAGATCCGGACGCTGCCGTCGCGATCCACATGGCACATCGCGGCGGCCGGCTCGAGCCCTCCGTGCCAGCCGCCCACCGCCAGCCCGATGCCCTCCCCGGGCTCCCGACGTCCCTCCCGCCACATCGGATGCTCCCGCAGGGCCTCCAGGCAGGCCCGCAGGCCGATGGGGCCATAACGCTTCCCGCTGGGCAGCTCGTCCCCTTCCCCCATTCCATTCCGCAACCGGAACTCCAGAGGGTCCAGACCCAGCTGGCGAGCCATCTCGTCCATCTGGGACTCCAGGGCGAAGAGCGCCTGAGGAGCCCCCGGCGCCCGATAGGCGCCGACCCCCGGCTTGTGGGTCAGCACCTCGAAGGCCTCGATCTCATAGTGGGGGAAGCGATAGAAGCTCCCCAGCAGGTTCGCCGCGATGCGCGCCGGGGAGCCCGGGAAAGCCCCCGCGTCGAAGATCACGCGGGCCTGGAGGGCGGTGAGGGTTCCATCCCGCTTCACCCCGGTCTTCAGGGTGATGATGGAGGCGTGGGCCGGCGTCCCGATGAGGAACTCTTCCTGTCGGGTGAGGGTGAGCCGGACGGGCCGGCGGGTATGAACGGCCAGGGCGGCCACCAGGGGCTCCAGCAGGGTGAACTTGCCGCCGAAGCCGCCCCCCACCGGCATCGGCACCACCCGAATCCGGTTCTCCGGCCAGCCCAGCAAATCCGCCACCTCCTCCCGCACCCCGAAGGGATCCTGCGTGCTGGTCCAGATGGTCAGCGTCTCGGTGGCCGGATCCAGGGCCGCCGTCGTCGTGTGCGGTTCGATATACGCCTGATGCACCGGAGCGCTGCGATAGGTGAGCTCCAGGATGAGGTCCGCCTCTTCAAAGCCCCGGGCGATCTCCCCGCGGGTGTAGCGGACGTGGTCGGAGACGTTGGGAGGCAGGACGGCGGATCCTTCCGAGGCGCTCCCGACGTCCGCCGCGTGAGCCCCGGCGTCCGCCCGCACCCCGGGGCGTCCGCCCGGCCAGATCCGCGGCGCGTCCGGCGCCATCGCCTTCAGGGGATCCACCACGGCGGGCAACGGTTCGATATCCACCTCGACCCGAGCGGCGCCGTCCGCCGCCGCAGCCTCGGTCTCCGCCAGGACCACGGCGACCGGCTGGCCGTAATACACCACGCGCTCCCAGGCCAGCAGCGCCCGCGCGTGGCTCTCCGGCTCCCGCTGGAACCATGGGAGATCCGCCGCGGTCAGCACGGCAACGACGCCGGGGACGGCGCGGGCGGGGGCGGTTTCGATCCGCCGGAGGCGGCCGTGGGCATAAGGGCTGAGGACCATGCGGGCATACAGGAGATCGGGCAATCGAAGGTCAGCGCCGAACTTCAAGCGCCCTGTCGCCTTCAGATGGCCATCCCGCATGGGGATCCGCTGACCGATGGTCATCGCGTCCTCCACCTCCCTCGCCGGGGTCCGGGCATCCGTGAGACGGATGTCTCTTCAAAGATAGGCTGGATTGCGAAGGCTGTCCAGAATCGCCGGAAGCGAGCGCCTTGCCGTGTCGGGCCAGAGGTGTTACGCTGAGAAGGAGAAGACCCTGGCCGGGCGTTTCGGGGCGAAGGAGGAAAGCGATGGGCGTTCAGGTCCAGCGACGCCTGTTCACCGTGGAGGAATATCACCGCATGGCCGAGGCCGGCATCCTCTCCGAAGACGACCGCGTGGAGCTCATCGAAGGAGAACTCGTCACCATGAGCCCCATCGGAAGCCGACACGCCGCCTGCGTGAAGCGCCTCGTCCGGCTCCTGGATCGAGCCGTGGGAGATCGCGCGATCGTCGGCGCCCAGGATCCCATCCGCCTGGGGGCTCGTTCCGAGCCGCAGCCGGACGTGGCGCTGCTTCGCTATCGCCCCGATTTCTACGCCTCCGCCCACCCCGGACCCGAGGACGTCCTCCTGGTCGTAGAGGTGGCCGAAACCTCCGCCGACGCCGACCGCTCCCTCAAAATCCCCCTCTACGCCCGCTACGGCATCCCCGAAGCCTGGCTGGTGGACCTGCTGGAAGAACGCATCGAGATCTACCGCCACCCCACCCCCCAGGGCTACCGGTCCCTCCACATCGCCCACCGGGGTGAAACCGTGAGCCCCACCGCCCTGCCCGACCTGGAGCTCAGCGTGGATGAAATCCTGGGATAGCCCGCGGAGGAAAGCGATGGGCGTTCAGGTCCAGCGACGCCTGTTCACCGTGGAGGAATA
>JAGHYO010000279.1 GCA_017743605.1 Thermoflexus sp.
CTCCTTTCAAGGCGTGTCGGGGAGCTCGGGCTCCCCGCGCACAATCCGCAGGTAGATCTCCTCCAGGGAAGCCTCCACCGGGGCCACGCGCAGGATGGGGGCCCCCGCCTCCACCAGCCGTCGGACCAGATGGGGGGTGACGGCCCGGGGGTCGGTGACGCGGACCTCAATCTGGGCCCCCCGGAGCCCCACCGCCTGCACGCCGGGCTGATCCCAGACCACGGGGAGGTAGCGGGCGGGGTCGTCGGCCACCTCGATGGCCACCGCCGCGCCGGACCACCGGGCCCGAAGCCGAGCGGGGGTATCGAGGGCCAGCAGGCGGGTGCGCAGGATAGCCACCCGATCCCCCAGGCGCTCCGCCTCTTCCAAGTCGTGGGTGCAGAGCAGGATGGTGCGCCCCTCGCCCTTCAAGCGCCGCAGGAGCTCCCGGACCTCCCGGGCGGCCTCGGGGTCCAGGCCGGCGGTGGGTTCATCGAGGAGGAGGATGGGCGGATCCGGGAGCAGGGCGCGGGCGAGGGCCAGGCGTTGGCGCATCCCCTTGGAGAACATGGCCACGGCCTCCCGGGCCCGCTCCGCCAGGCCGAACTGCTCCAGCAGGGCTGTGGCTCGGCGCTGGGGGTCCGGGACCCCATACAGCCGGGCGTAGATCTCCAGGTTCTGGAGAGCGGAGAGCCGCTCCCAGAACCCGGGGGTCTCCGGGAGGTAGCCGATCCGTCGACGCAGGTCGTGTCGGGCGGGGGTCATCGGCTCCCCGGCAATCCAGATGCGCCCGGATGTTTGAGAAATCAAACCAAGGAGCAGGCGGAGGGTGGTGGTTTTGCCGGCCCCGTTGGGGCCCAGGAGGGCCAGGAGCTCCCCCTCCCGGACCTCCACGGTGAGCCGGTCCAGGGCGAGGGTGCTGTCATAGCGTCGGGTCAGGTCCTCGGTGCGGATCATCGTCGTCGGTCCTTTCGAGCTCCTGCAGACGCCGGAGGATCTCCTCGGCCACCGCTTCTGGGGGGCAGCCGGTGGTATCCACCCAGTGGGGGATGGCCCGGTAGGCGGCCTCCCGGGCGTTCCAGAGGGCCTGCAGGCGCTCGAGGAGGGTTTCCCCGGGCCGGCATTGGAGGAGTGGGCGATCGGTGGCTCCGGCCAGCCGCCGGGCCACTTCGTTCAGGTCCGCGTACAGAAAAAAGAGATGGCCCCCGGCGGCCAGGGCGGCCCGGTTGGCGGGGTGGATGCAGGTCCCCCCGCCAGTGGCCAGGACCCATCCCCGGGGGGTGGACCATTCCCGGCAGAGGGCAGCCTCCATGGCTCGGAAGGCGGCCTCGCCGTCCCGGTCGAAGATTTCGGGGATCGGGCGTCCGGCGCGGCGGGCGATCTCCTCGTCGAAATCCAAAAAGGGGCGCCCCAGGCGCCGGGCCAGGATCCGGGCCACGGTGGTCTTTCCGGTTCCTACGAAGCCGGTGATCACTAGGTTGCAGAGGGGCATCGGCGCCCTCCTTGATCTCCGGTGGGCCTTTCAGCGGATGGGCAGTGGGGCCAGCCAGTCGTAGCCGATGGTCGGGTCGTCGTGGGGGATGCGGCCTTCGTCGGAGGGATCGTAGATGTGGGAGGTGATGTAGAACAGGTGAACGGGGGTGGGGCTGACCACCTTGCAGCCGTGGGCCACCCCGGGGGGGATCTTCAGCACCCGCGGGGGGGCGTGATCGCCCAGGTAGAGCTCCATCGTCTGACGGTAGGTGGGGGAATCCGGCCGCAGGTCGTGGAGGGCGACCTTGAGGGTGCCGGAGGCCACATACCACCAGTCCGTCTGCTTCCAGTGGATGTGCCAGGCCTTGATGACGCCGGGATACATCAGGGAGTGGCTCCACTGGGCGAACCCTTCGGCGAAGATGGGGTCGGTGACCCGCAGGATCTCCCGGAAGAACCCGCGGTCATCGACGTGGGTGATGAGCTCCTTCAGCTCCACGCCGGCGATCATCGCTTCCCCTCCCGGATCGGATGGCTTGGAGGTGCGCCACGAATCGTTGGGTTGTCCGCTTCGTGCGGTTCTGTTGTAGCACAGGCCGTGCCGAGGGGAAAGGGGATCGAAGCGGAAGGAGAGGGAGAGGTCCTCCGGGGGTTCGGTGAAGGAGCGCGCATGGAGGGGCCTGCGCTATAATAGAGGACGGAGGGGTGGCCGAGTGGACGAAGGCGGGTGACTCGAAATCACCTGTGGGCCCTTGAAGGCTCACCGCGGGTTCGAATCCCGCCCCCTCCGCTCAGGTCCCCCATCCGGTCTTCGACCGGACGGGGACCCCGAAGCGCGGGCGTAGCTCAGACGGTAGAGCGCCTCCCTGCCATGGAGGAGGCCGCGGGTTCGAGTCCCGTCGCCCGCTCTTCCGCCCCATGGCTGGAGCCTCGCGGTCTCCTGCGAGGCTTTCGGATGGAGGGAACGAGCATGACCGGTGGGAGACCGGAAGGGTGCGTAAGAAGATCGAACCCCCCGATTCGGGGAGGATGCCCCAGCGCGCTTCCCTCACAGCCTCCACATGAGGCGGGTTCCCCACATGGCGGCGTCCCCCTTTTGATTCCCTCAGGTTTCATTCTCTGATGACCTGGACTCGCTTCAGCCTGCCTGTCTGGGAGGTCCCCATGAATGTCCCGGCTGAGTTGCTGATGGTTCTGATCCTCGCTGTGGCCCTGGCCTTTGCCGGAGGGATGGTTGTGGCCGCGATGCTGGCCACGCGCTCCAACCAAAACCTGCTCCATGAGCTTCAGGGCTTGAAAGAGCGCGTGGAAGAGGTCCGCCAGAAGGCAGAAAGCCTGGCCAATTTCCCTGAGCTTCACGCCCGCCTGGACCAGGCCCGGAATGATCTTACGCGGCTGAGCGAGACCCTAAATAGCGTGCGTGGCTTCCTGTCGGACACGGTGCATCAGCAGGTCACCCGGCAGATTGAGGAGACCCTGAAAACCCTCACCCGCCTGGAGGAGAAGCTGCGATCCACTTCGGATGATCAAATCGCCCGCCTTGAAAAGCAGATCGTTGAGATCAGCGCCATCCTCCTGGGACGCCGAGGGGGCGCTGCGGCGGAGCGCATTGTGGATGAGCTCCTCAGCGTGTTCCCGGAGGGATGGGTAAAGCAGAATGTGCATCTGGGGGACGGGAAAGTGGAGTTCGCCGTGGTGTTGCCGGGTGACTATTACGTCCCTCTGGACAGCAAGTTCGTCGGCGCCGAGATTCTGGCTAAGCAGGACTATGAAGCGGACCAGAAGAAATCTCAAAAGATCCGAGAGAAGATCAAAGAGCAGGCAAAGAAGATCGTTGAATACCTGAGGGATCCGAAAGTTCCGGGGTTCGGGATTGCGGCGGTCCCGGACTCCGTCTATGCCATGTGCCGATCCGCGATCCGGGAAGTGGCCAGTGAACATCAAGTTGTCGTAGTGCCTTACAGCCTGCTGGTTCCTTTCGTCCTCAGCCTCTATCTGATCGCCCAGCGTCTGGGGATTTCGGTCCGTTCAACCGACACCTCGCAGCTCATCGGAAGCGCCCGCGATGCGCTACGCCGGGCTCGAGAGGCTTTGGAGAATATGGAAAAGGAAATCAACACGGTGAGGAGACAGCGGGATCGAGCTCTGGATGAGCTGCGAAACGCGGAGAGAGCTCTTAAGGCTCTTATAGGCGATGGGCCTCCTGAAGTTGGGGACAAGGCGTGATAAAGCCCCGCGGTTTAGGGGAGGGACTGGATAGGAAGGCATGC
>JAGHYO010000280.1 GCA_017743605.1 Thermoflexus sp.
GGGGAGGTGATCCCGGCGGGGGAGTTCTACGACTACGCGGCGAAATACCTGGACGACCGCACACAGCTGGTGATCCCCGCTTCCTTGGAGGAGGAGTTAACGGAGCGCGTCCGCGCCCTGGCCATCGCGGCCTTCCGCGCCATCGATGCCTGCGGCATGGCGCGGGTGGATTTCCTGCTCTCCCGGGAGACGGGGGAGTTGGTGGTGAACGAGATCAACACCATCCCGGGTTTCACGGCGGTCAGCATGTATCCGCGCCTGTGGGAGGCCAGCGGGTTGCCGTATCCGGCGCTGCTGGATCGGCTGATCGAGCTGGCCCTGGAGCGCTATGCCGATCGTCAACGGGATGCCATCTCCTATGAGGGGTTGACATGGCTTTCCGCCCTTCACGATCGCCGCGCGCGGGAAGAAGACGATGGCGGACCCTCCATGCGGTGAGCCCGGCCCCGATGGCGGTGGCCCTCTGGGCGTTGCGGCCGGTGGGCTCCCGGCTGGCCGCCCTGGGGTTGCTGGGGATCTGGCTGATCGGTGGGGGGATCCTTCTATGGCATGAGGCCTTCTACACCCGCCTGGATGTGGCGGGGGCGCGGACGCTTTCGCCGGACGCGCTGGCTGCGGCCACGGGGATCAACGGCCTGCACATTTTTTGGGTGAACCCGGAGGAGGCTGCGACGGCTGTCCGCGAGCGGTTCCCCTCCCTGACATCGGTGGAGGTTCGCTGCCGCTGGCCAGCTTTCTGCACGCTCTTTGTGGTGGAGGGGCAGGCCCCCTGGGAGTGGATCAGTGGGGATCTGCGCCTGATCCTGGATGGAAGCGGTCGGGGGCTGGGGAGGGGGACAGCGGAAGCCCTGCGGCGCCTGGAAGTCCACGGCCTGCCGCCCCCGGCTCCGGGCCAGCGGGTGGATCCTTGGCTGTGGGCCCGCATGCAGGAGCTCGCGCAGGCCTTCCCGGAGATCTCGGCCTTCCGCTACGAGGCCGGTCGGGGGTTCTCCTTTGCCGATCCTTCTGGCTGGACCGTATGGCTGGGGGAGTTCGGCTCCATGTCCGCCCGGGCGATGATCTGGCGGGCGCTGCGGCCCTCCCTGGCAGCCCAGCGCCCCCTTCCCGCCTATCTCGATCTGCGTGTCCCGGAAGCGCCAGCTGTCGGCTTTCAGATTGAAAGGATCCAACCATGACGCTGGTCGCGATGGATGTCGGAACCAGCAAGATCTGCACCCTGGTGGGCGAGGCTGATGAGGCCGGAGTCCTCCGGATCCTGGGAGTGGGCGTGGTCCCGGCCCGGGGGATCCGCCGGGGCGTGGTGGTGAACATCGTGGAGGCCACGGAGGCCGTGGCGGCTTCGGTGGAGCGGGCCGAGCGGACCAGCGGGTATCAGATCCGTCGGGCCATCGTAGGGATCGCCGGGCCATACGTGGCCTCTGTTAACAGCAAGGGCACGGCCTCGGTGGTGCGGGGGGAGCGGGGCATCACCCCGGCGGATGTGCAGCGGGCGGTGGAGAACGCCCGCGCCATCGCCATCCCGCACTCCCACGAGATCCTGCACGTGCTCCCCCGGGCGTTCAAGGTGGACGGCCAGGAAGGGATCCGGGATCCCGTCGGCATGTATGGGTTCCGCTTGGAGGCAGAGGTCCATATCGTCACTGCCCAGGTGGGCCCGCTGACGAACCTGCGCCGCTGCATCGAGTCCGCCCAGATCGAGGTGGAGGAGTTCGTCCTCTCGCCCCTCGCCGCGGCCGAGGCGGTGATCAGCGAGGGGGAGCGGGAGATGGGGGTGGCGCTGGTGGACATCGGGGCCGGGACGACGGACCTGGCGGTCTTCGTGGAGGGAAGCGTGGCTCACATCGCGGTGATCCCGGTGGGCGGGCAGCACATCACCAACGACCTGGCGTATGGCCTGCATGTCTCGGCCCCGGTGGCGGAGGAGATCAAGATCCGGCACGGCCACGCCCTGACCGCTGCCATCCCCGCGGAGGAGCAGATCACCGTGCAAGGGTTTGGGGACAACGGCCCGATCACGCTATCCCGCCGGGAGATGGCGGAGATCATCGAGGCGCGGGTTCAGGAGCTCTTCCAGCTGGTCCTGCAGGCGCTTCGGGAGTCTGGCTACGAGCGGTTGCTGCCGGCCGGTCTGGTCCTATGCGGGGGGACCGTGCTGCTGCCGGGGATGCGGGAGGTCGCGCGGCAGATCACCGGCATGCCGGTGCGGATCGGCATGCCGTGGGATCTGGGGGGGCTGGCGGATACCCTGCGCTCGCCGGCTTTCGCCGCTGCGGTGGGATTGCTCCGATGGGGCCTGCGGGCGGACGCGGCGGCCGCCTACGCCTCCGCCGAGGGCTCCTGGTGGGCCCGCCTCTGGCGAGGGGTGCGGGGGATCTTGCGGGAGATCCTGCCCGGGTAAAGACGCGCTGCGATCGGCGAATGCCCCTGGGGGTGGCGAACCCCGGGTGGATGTTCAACTCAGGCCGTGAGGAGGTGCGAGATGGAAGCGATGACCACAGGGCAGACGCCGGCCAAGATCCGCGTGGTGGGCGTGGGCGGCGGGGGCAGCAACGCCGTGAATCGCATGATCGAGGAGGGGCTCCGCGGGGTGGAGTTCATCGCCGTCAACACCGATGTGCAGGCCCTCTCCCTGGCCAAGGCCGATCGCCGCATCCACATCGGGGAGAAGATCACGCGCGGGCTGGGCGCGGGGGGCAACCCCGAGATCGGTTACAAGGCCGCTGAGGAGTCCGCGGACCTTGTCTACGAGGCGCTTCGGGGCTCCGACATGGTCTTCATCACCGCCGGGATGGGCGGCGGCACCGGGACCGGGGCCAGCCCGGTGATCGCTCGCATCGCCCGGGAGGTGGGGGCCCTGACCATCGGCGTGGTGACCCGCCCCTTCTCCTTCGAGGGCCCGAAGCGGGCCAAGGCGGCGGAGGAGGGCATCCACCGCCTGAAGGAGAACGTGGACACCCTCATCGTGATCCCGAACGATCGCCTGCTGGAGATCACCGATAAGAAGGTGACCCTGGTCCAGGCGTTCCGCATGGCCGATGAGGTGCTCCGCCAGGGCATCCAGGGCATCAGCGAGCTGATCACCGTCCCCGGCCTGATCAACCTGGACTTCGCCGACGTGCGCACGATCATGGCCGAGGGCGGGGCGGCGCTGATGGCCATCGGGGAGGCCTCCGGGGAGAACCGCGCGGTGGAGGCGGCCCAGCAAGCCATCTCGAGCCGTCTGCTAGAGGTGACCATCGACGGCGCCCGGGGGATTCTCTTCAACGTGACCGGCGGGCCCGACCTCACCCTCCACGAGGTCCATCAGGCGGCGGAGATCATCCGTCAGGCAGCCCACCCCGAGGCCAACATCATCTTCGGCGCCGTCATCGACGAGGCCATGCGGGATCGGGTGCGGATCACGGTGATCGCCACCGGGTTCGAGCGTCCACCGCTCCAGGGCCGTCGCCCGGCCCAGGCCGCCACGCCGGGGCGGGCGGAGACCGGCGCCCCACGCCCCGAGGAGGGCCGGCGTCCGCTCAGCGATCGCAGCTTCTCCGAGGGGGACCTGGACATCCCGGCCTTCCTGCGCCGGCGGGGTTGACCGCAGCGGCCGTTCGTGGGATCGTGGGATCACGGAGTTCGGCAAGGTGATCCTGTGGCCGGCGAAAGCCGGGTCGGCTCTCATCGGAACGGG
Source organism: Thermoflexus sp. (assembly GCA_017743605.1). GTDB lineage: Bacteria > Chloroflexota > Anaerolineae > Thermoflexales > Thermoflexaceae > Thermoflexus. The sequence goes on from JAGHYO010000280.1 coordinate 3,677, forward strand.
GGCGCGCACGCCACGCCGGATCCGAGGCCTGAT
>JAGHYO010000281.1 GCA_017743605.1 Thermoflexus sp.
GTGGGCCGCGGCGTCTCGGTCGGCCGGGGCGTGGGGGTGGACGTCTCCGGCGCGGTCGGCGACGGGATGGCCGTGGGAGCGGGCGCAGGGATCGGCGTCGCCGTCGGCCCGGGGGTCCGCGTCGGCAGACGGGTCCGCGTCGGGGTTGATGTGGGCGTGGAGGTCTCCTGGATCTCCTCCGGCGTCCGGGTGGGCTCCGGAGTCCACGTTGGGGCCTCCGGGATCGCCTGGATCCGCAGGGCGATCCACCGTCCTTCCGGCCCCAGAAAGGCGGTCGCCATCGCCCGCTGGTCCAGGGCCACCGGCCCCACGATCTCCGTCTCGGGGAAGACCTCCACCGGGATCCCCCCGATGCGCCAGGTGGTCCCCTCGATCCCCTCAATCCGGCCCTCCCAGGTCACCGTCCCCGAGCCCCGGCGCTGCGCGAGGGCTCGGTATTCCTCCCAGCGGCGGGCGGCCAGGGTCTCCTCCACCAGACGCCGCTCCACCGGGTCCAGCGTCAGCGCCAGCCAGACCTGCTCCTCCGCCCGCTTCAACCCGTAGAGGGGATCTCCCGGAAGGCTCTGCTGGGCCAGGAGATGCAGCATCCCGGCGATCAGCAGGATGCCCGCGAGGACGGCGCCGGCCCGAGCATACCGGAGCCATCCGAACAGGATCCCGGCCCAGGGACGGCGAGCGGCCCGAAGCTCCTCCGCGCGCCGGAGGAAGGCGGCCCGGGAGGCCAGTTCCGCGCGCAGGGACGGCCCCGGGGGGCGCGCCCGCTCCAGGAGATAGGCGGCGCGCAGGGCCGGAGCCAGCTCCGGATAGCGGGCCGCCACCGCTTCGAGCGGAGCTCCTTCCCGGAGCAACCGCAGGGCTTCTTCCAGCTCCTCCTCACGCTGCGCCATGGTCGCTCCTGAGGTCCTGTAATCGTTTGGCGAGGGCGGCCAGGGCCCGATGCTGCAGCAACTTCACCGCCCCCACGCTTTTCCCCAGCTCCCGGGCGATCTGCGCCAGGGGGAGATCCATCCAGAACCGCATCAGGATCACCGCCCGCTGATCGGGCGTGAGGTGCTCCAGAGCCTCTCGCACCCGCTCCTGGACCACCACATCGCTCCGCTCCTCCTCCCTCGCGGCTGCCCACGCCTCCTCCAGCGCGACCTCCGGGCGCCGGTAGCGGGCGCGGTGGTGATCGGCCACCAGGTGATCCGCGGTCCGAAACAGCCAGGCCGTCAGGTGCCGCTCCGGCCCCCGCCCCCGATGGAAAGCCTCCAGGAGGCGCGTGAAGACCTCGGCGGTAAGGTCCTCCGCCGCCATCCGTTCCCCGACCCGGCCGAGCACGTAGAAAATACAGCATTCGGTAATACCGCTCGTGCAGCTCGGCCAGGGCCTCCGGATCCAGGGACCGCGCGCGGGCCAGCAGAGCCTGTTCGTCCGTCACCGTTCCGGATCGCTCAAGAAAAGTTTCCACCGTCGATCGACCCCATCGTATCCGCTCTGGGGGAAAGATGCCATCGGGTCCCCGGCTGAAAAAGGCTGGGCAGAGGACCATTGTGCGCGGCCGGTCCTCCGCCCCACCCTCTTCCCGGTCCCACGATTCGGGAGGGCCGCGCGTCCCCCGGATCGTGTCACCCCATTGTTGGGATCGCCCTCCGGATGCGAGCCGCCATCCTTAATCGTCATCATCCTTGTCCTTTCCGGACCGATCCTCCTGCTTGTCCTCGCCTTTCCCCTTATCGCCCTTCCCGGACTTCTCCCCCTTCCGTTCCTCGCCGCTTCCTTTACGGTCCTTCCCGGACGGATCACCGCCCTTCTTCCCTTCGTCACGTCCGGCCTGAAGGCTGCCGGAATCCTTCCCGGAGCGGTCCTCCCGATGGATCCGCGAGGCCAGGACCGTGCCGTCCGCCTGGAGGACCCCCTTCACCTCCACCAGGTCCCCCACCGCGATCGGGCCATCGATGCGGGTGGTCGCGGTCACCACCACCGTGATCCCGGCGATCCGGTAGCCGTTGGGAAGGACCTCTTCCACCACCCCCTTGAACTCCATCCGAACCGGCCCGGGAGCCTTCTTCACCTTGATCTCGCGGGCCAGGATGCGGCCATCGGCCTGAAGGAACCCCTTCACCTCCACCCAGTCTCCGATGGCGATGGGGCCCTTCACCTTCGTGAAGTCTGTCACCACGACGGTGCGGCCGCTGACCCGATAGCCGTCCGGGAGGATTTCCTCCACCAGGCCCGTGAACTTCACCTCCTCCCGCAGGCGGATGCGGGTCGCCAGGATCGTCCCATCCGGCTGGGGGATCCCCTCGACCTTGACGAAATCCCCCACGGCGATCGGACCCTCGATGCGCGTGGTGGTCGTCAAGATCACCGTCTGGCCGGCGACCCGGTAGCCGTTGGGAAGGATCTCCTCCACCATCCCCTCGAACTCAACCCGGGGTTGTCCCTCCTCCTCCCGATGGATCCGCGAGGCCAGGATCGTTCCATCGGGCTGGAGAGTCCCCTTCACCTCCACAAACGTCCCCACCGCGATGGGGCCATCGATCCGTGTGGTGGCGGTCACGATGACGGTCCGCCCGGCGATCTGATAGCCGTCCGGCAGGATCGCCTCCACGACGCCCTTGAACTCCACCTCGGCGGGCGGGGCCTCCACCTCGATCTGAAGCGCGAGGACGGAGCCGTCGGCCTGCAGGATTCCCTTCACCTTCACGAAGACGCCCACCTCGACCGTGCCTTCCACTCGAGTGGTGGTCGTCACGATCACCGTCTGGCCGGCGACCCGGTAGCCGTTGGGAAGGATCTCCTCCACCACGCCTCGGAACTCCATGCGCGGGATCGGCGTGGGAAGCGGGGAGACGAAGGTCCCGGCGGCCCCGGGGCCCATCGCCGTCGCCTCAGCGGAGGAACGGACCCGGATCACCATCGCGCTCAGCGCCCCGTCCGCATGCGTCCCCTCGATCTCCACCTGCGAGCCCACCTGCACCGACCCCAGGATCTGCGTGTCGCCGGTCCAGCGGACCCGTTGGCCGGAGACCTGGAGGCCATCGGGGAGGACCGCCTCCACCGTCCCCTGCCAGCGGATCGTCTGCCCATCCCCGGCGGCGGGAGCGGTCGTGCAGGCGGTCAGCGCGAGGAGCGCCAGCCCAAGCCCGAGGATCCCCAAACGAAAGATCTTTTGCATGGAAGCACCTCCCTGACGGTTTGAACGGAGCGGATCGAGCGGCGCGCCGTGATCCGCCCATCATGTCGGCGGTGGACGGCAAAAGGTTACGGGGTTCCGGGGAGGACTGGCCGATCGCCGGATCCCGTGTTATACTGTGCAGCCGGTATCCCATCCCACACACCCTGGACCGGAGGGGCGTGCCGGGCGCGGCCCGGCTCCCGGCCGGGAGGAAGGGGTGGAGGAGAAAAACGCATTCGGAGGAGCGCCTATGCCGCGTGTGACGATGAAGGAGCTGCTGGAAGCCGGGGTGCACTTCGGCCACAAGACCAACCGCTGGCACCCCAAGATGAAACCCTATATCTTCACGGAACGCAACGGCGTCCACATCATCGACCTCCAGCAAACCATCCGCGCCATCGACAGCACTTATGAGCTGGTCCGGGACAAGGTGGCCCAGGGCGGCGTGATCCTGTTCGTGGGGACCAAGCGGCAGGCCCAGGAGACCATCGCTGCGGAAGCCCAGCGCTGCCAGATGCCCTATGTGAACTACC
>JAGHYO010000282.1 GCA_017743605.1 Thermoflexus sp.
GCTGGGGGATGTCCGAGATATCGTGGTAATCCTGGAACAGCGGGTCCATGGCAGGGACAGCCAGGATCTTATCATCCGGCACCTCCCGATCCATCATCCGAAACAATCCGATGGGCCGCGCCACGATGATGCACCCCGGGAACGTCGGCTCCGTGACCATCACCAGAACATCCAGAGGATCTCCGTCCTCATAAAGGGTTCGAGGAATCAGGCCGTAATCCCCCGGATAGTGAATGGGGGAATAAAGAACCCGATCGAGGCGGAGCAGGCCCGTCGATTTGTCGAACTCATATTTATTTCGAGATCCCTTGGGGATCTCCACCACCACATGGATCATATGGGGCACATCCGGTCCGGGCAGAAGATCCTTCCACAGATTCATCGCTTTCTCACCTCCGGATGGAGAGGATTCCTTTTGAAGCCCAGGGCGTTTTCTCATCTCAGATTGAAGTCTTCAACTGTTGCTCGAGGGCAAGCACCCCGATGGCGCCGATTTGCAACCCTGCGGAGACACCGGCCATGACCGGAACGGATCGGTCGTAGAGCCATCCCAGCAAAACGCTTCCCAGCATCCAGGCCGTTCCGTAAACCAGGTAGAAGAGACCATAAGCGGTTCCCCGGCGGCTCTGGGGGATCTGCGCCGCGATGATCGCTCGCAGGATCGATTCCTGGGCGCCTGTGCCGATCCCCCACAAAACCACCCCGGCGATGACCAGGAACGGATCTCCCAGAAAGATCAGAGGGGCCGCCATGGCCGAAAGCATTATCGCATCCCTCAGCACCCGTACTCCCCGACGTTCATAGGCCCATCCCAGGACGAGGGCCGCCAGCGCATCCACACCCATCGCCAGCGTGTAAGCGATAGGGATCCAGGGTCGAGCCACCCGAGCGCCTCGCTCCAGGTGGAAGGCGATGAGGGCGAAATCCACATACCCTGCAGCCAGCAAGGCCACTCCGGCCAGATAAAGCCAGAAAGCACGCGAAAAGGCCTGCGAAGGCTTCCTGGGCCCTATCGGCTCCATCCGCTGAGGATGCGAATAAGCCAAATGCGCGCGAAGGAGGACGAGGAGAGCCATTCCGGCAGGGATCGCCAGGATGCCGAAAGCAGATGGGTAAGACGACGTTCGCAGGAGCATCGCTGCCACGATCACGGGCCCCAGAACCGCTCCGATTTGATCCAGCGCCTCATGGAGGCCGAAAGCCCATCCACGTCCCACAACGCCGGAGGCGTAAGAGAGCATCACATCCCGAACAGGGGTGCGGATCCCTTTGCCGATCCGCTCTAAGATCAGAAGCGCTGCCGCGATCTCCCAACGGCCGGCCAGAGCCAGCAAGGGGATCGCCACAAGGTTGACGAAATAACCTATCCACATGAACAGCCACAGCCGTTGAAGCCGATCGCTCAAAACTCCGGAAAGCAGGCGGCTTCCATACCCTGCCAGCTCCCCCATCCCAGCGATCAGGCCCACCACGGTGCCGGTGGCCCCCAGGACGGCCAGATAGGAACCCGCGATGCTCCGTCCTCCCTCATCGGTCACATCTGCCAGGAGGCTGAGGACTCCGATCCAGATCACAAAGCGAAGCGCGGGACGAGCGGAGAACCAGGCCGCGATGGTCCTCATCTCATCCCTCCTCCTGGCTCACCAGGTGGGAACCGGCTTTCCACGCTTCCCGGGCCGCCTGCCGCACTACCCCGGAGGGGTCGTTCAGCGCGCCCCGCAGGGCTTCCCGGGCTCGAGGATCGTCAAAGGCCGCCAGGGCCTCCACCGCCGCCAGGCGCACGGGGAGGGGGCTCTCCATCCGCAACAGCAACGCCAGGGCGGGGATCGCCCGCGGATCCCGCAGACGCCCCAGGCTGCGCACCGCAGCCTCCTGGACGCCGAAATCCCGGGCGTGGAGCGCCACCTCAATCAAAGGCGGCACCGCCCGCGGATCCCCCAGCTGCCCCAGGATGGCCGCCGCGGTCGCCGCCCGGGTCCGCTCCGGATGCCAGAGGGCACGGAGCAGCTTCTCAAAGAAATCGCGCTCCTCCGTCAGGGAAGCCCCACAGGCCGGGCAAACCGCCTGCTCCGCCGCGGGCAGCTCCGCCCAGCACTCCGGACAGAACCGGGTGATTCGTTCCATCTCGCGCCCCCCGCCGGACGTTCAGGCTCCACCCGCTCCGCCTCCGGGATCCATCGCCCCGGCCGCCGAGTCCCCCTGCAGACGGCGCAAGGCCTCGCGAAGCTGGGCGTTCTCCTCCCGGAGGCGGCGGACCACCTCCTGTAGCCCGGTGCTCATGGTCTCAATGGCCCCATGGCTGAGCTCCCAGCGCTGGAGGGCCTGCTCGCACTGGAAGAGCCGGAACCTCACCACCGCGTGGCGTCCTTCGAGCTCCACCAGGCGCCGGATCAGGCGCTCCACCTCCTCCGCGGAATGGGTCCCGGCGGCCACCCCGGAGAGGACCGCCTGACCCTCCGCATACGCGGCTCCCAGCCCCAGGAAGAAGAGCAAACCCTCCGTGGGGCTCAGGCCCCGGGACGCCCAAAGGGCCTGCCAGCGCTGCGCGGTCTCCTCATCCACCTCGATCGTCCAGCGAACCATCCCCTTCTCCCTCCCCGACGAAGAAGGCGACCGCCCGGATCCACGAACGGCGCTCCTCCGGGCTCATCGGCTCATGGCGATAGTTCCAGTCGTGCTTGCGGATGTATTCCCGCAGCGCTCCGAGCAGACGTTGAAGGCGTCGGGCGGCGTCGCCGGCCAGATCCGCCAGAGCGTGGGGGGCACGCGCGCGGGCGCAGATCAGGGCCATCCGCAGGTGAGGCAGGCACAGCCCATCCGAAGCCGCGTAGCGCGCCCGAACCTCAGCGTCCCCCAGCCCTTCGACCAGCCATTCCGCATACGCCCGCGCGGTCTCCTCCCCCAGTCGGCACACTCGACAGGGCGCCCGCCCCTGCAAGCCGGGGATCCCTTCGGGATCCCCTGAGCGGGGAAGACGGAGGGCGTGAGCCAGCCGCCGGTGGAGGGGGAGCGGATCCATGGCTGGCTCCCGGGCCATCGCCTCCAGGACGGGGATCACCCGCTGCAGAAGATCCTCATACAGGATGGCGTTCCCCAACCCATCCCCGTAGCGGCGGGCCTCCAGGCGCTGCAGCTGCCAGGCGTGCCGCGCACAGAACCCCAGGCCGGCCGCCCACTGCTCCCGCGTGGCCGGATCGTTCACATTCTCCCAGAGCAGGTTCTCCAGGTAACGCGCCTCCGCCTCCCGCTGCAGACGACACAGCGGGCAGCCCGGCTGTCGCATCGCATGCTGCAAAACCGCCAGCCCCCAGCTCATCTGTTGACCCTCCAACAAAAAAGCCTCTATCCCGAAAGCGGGATAGAGGCTATCAGCCATGCTTCGCATGGCAGTTCGCGGGGATCCCCGCCCGGCGAGCCTCATCGCCGGATTCGTTCCTGCGTTTTATTCTATACCCAATCTTCCTGCACTGTCCAATCGGTCCCCGCGCCACTGCCCCATCTGAACATCTCCCGAACACCCTCTGTGCTAAACTCAAAACCGCGCTCCAGCGCTGCATGGATCCCGTCCGCGGGAGGGAGTCGCGATGCCCGAGCGGATCAACCTCTGGAACATGCCCGCATGGGCCCAGCCAGCCGTCTACGCCTTCCACGCCCTCTGTCTGGCTATCTTCCTTCTTTCCTTTTATCGACG
>JAGHYO010000283.1 GCA_017743605.1 Thermoflexus sp.
GGGAGTTCCACAAGAAGGACGGGCGCTCCGGCCTGCAATACTGGCGGGTGACCGGGAAGGTGGACCTCGGGGAGAAGGACTACTACCATCCGGATTGGGCAGCGGCGAAGGTCGAGCAGCACGCCGGACATTTCGTGGGTTTAGTGCACGACCTGTTGCGGGAATTTGGCCGGGCCACCGGGCAGGTGGGCCTGATCGCTTCGAACTACGACGCCGAGCTGTTCGGCCACTGGTGGTTCGAAGGCGTGGACTGGATCCGGGCGGTGCTGCGGCACTTAGCGGAGAGCGAGGAGATCTGGCTGACCACGGCCCGCGAGTTCTTGGAGGCTTATCCTCCAACCGAGGTGCTCGCGCTCCCAGAGTCCAGCTGGGGCCTGGGAGGTGGGCACTGGACGTGGGACAACCCGGAGACCCACTGGATGTGGGCGCCGATCCACGAGGCTGAGGTGCGGATGGAGCGGCTGGCCGCCCAACATCCGGAGGCGGACGCGAAAACCACCCGGGTGCTCAACCAAGCCGCCCGGGAGCTGTTGCTGCTTCAGGCGAGCGATTGGCCCTTCCTCATCACCACCGGCCAAGCTCGCGCCTACGCCGTCGAGCGCTTCACGACCCACCTGGAGCGCTTTGAGGCGCTCTGCCGCTCCGTGGAGGCCGGACAGCCGGACGAGGACCTGGCGGAGGCTTACTGGGAACTGGATAAGGTGTTCCCGGACCTGGATTACCGGTGGTGGGCCCCCTTATGACCGGCCCGCGCGGGTTCGCTTAGGGGCGGGGGCTCCCATGCAACCATCGTCGGACCGCCTCCTGGAGAAGGGCGCGGAGCTCCGGGTCTGGGACGTCCTCTATGCGCTGGTAACGCCGCGTTCCGACAAGGATCCCCAGAGTGCCATCGGGGAGGGTTTCCAGGCGGACCGCTGGGTATGGCAGCTCCGGATGCTCCCGCAGGAGATCCTGCAGGATACGGTCCAGCTGCTCCGCCGGCGCGGGTCCCTGCAAGCGGGGCTCTGCCCGCGGCGCGGAGGTGGATTCCTGGAGCATCGCCTGTAGCGCCTGCATGGCCTGGAGGACGAGCAAGGCCGATTGGTGATCGTGGATCTCCTGCAGATGGCGGTAGCGTTGCTTGCCCACCTCGATCCGCCACGCCCCGCCCGGCTCCCGGATCAGGGCCACGCCGGTTTCGGTGCTCGGCGGAGGCGGCGCGCCCACGGATCCCCCTCCTCCCCTTCCGCCTAAGGCGAACCCCGCGACGATCCCAAAGAGGAGGCCAACGATCAGGGCGCCCCCAGCGAAGTAGTAAACCAGTTCCAGAGAAACCACGGCCTCCCTTCCTAAGCAGGATCCCCCTCAATGGTGCTCCCCGATGGCTTCATTATAGTCCCGGCGGCCACGGCTGGCCTGTGCAGGTTGCTCCCAGCGCGTGGACGGAAGCGGGATCGAAAACGGGGGTTTGGGGCTTCGGTAATCCCCGGGCTTCAGGCCTGCCCGCTCCAGGATTGGGAGATAGCGATCTCCACGCCCTTGAGATCCTATGGGCTCTGAGTCCCGGCGTTGGGGTTCGCCAGGAAGAAATACGGAGGGGCCTTGGGATGTGCCCGACGGACGATGCGGACCACGTAGATCTGGGCTTTCTCCTTGCTATAGAAGAAGGCGGAGACGGTGTTGTTGACCATGGCATCGATGCAACTGGCCTGCATCTGCTGATCCCATTCGGCCGTCGAGGCGGCCAGGATCGCCTCCACCACCAGGCCCGCTGAGGCGAAATATCCCTCTGTCTGGGCCGCACACACGGGCAGCGTGCCGAACCGCATGGCGAGCGGACGGGCGCCCGCGGAGGGCGGACGGGCGACGAGCCCCGTGCCGATGGCAATGCCGAGGAGAATGCGTCGCAGCATTGATCCCTCTTCCGAAAATGAAAACCTTCGCAAATTACAGTCCATTCGGAGGACCCCGTCAAGGGAAGCACTGTCCAGCGGCCTTCGGGCGTCCGACAGGGAGACCGCGTGCCCGGACTAAAATAGAGGCGACCCCCTCCGGTGGGAGGGAGCAGTGCGCGGGGATGGCCAGGCCCGGGAGAGCGCGGATCTCGTCTACCGGATCAGCGGGCATGCCCTCCTGCACCCAGCCGTCCTGCTGGGTGTGGTCCTCTTGCTACTGAACGACCACATCCTGAAAGCCCGCTTCCCCTCGTTCTGGACCGGCAAGCTGAGCGATTTCGCCGGGCTGTTCTTCTTCCCGTTTCTGGTGATCCCTGCCCTAGCGCTCACGCTGAGCCCCCTTCGTCTCTCACCCTCTCGCCTGGCCGACCTGGGGTTCGGGCTGACCGCGCTTTCCTTCGCCGCCTTGAAGTTCTCCCCGCCGTTGAATGCTGCCATGGCTGGCATCGTATCCGCCCTCCTGGGCCGTCCGGCGGTCTTTGCGCTGGATCCCTCGGACGGGATCGCGCTGATCGCGTTGATCCCTTCCCGCTGGCTCTGGGAGCGCGTGGCCCGGAAGGTGCAAGCGGGCCCGGACGCTCCACCCCGGTGGGCCTGGGCGGCGTGGATCTTGGCTGTGATCGCTTCCATTGCCTCCCCCCCATGCCCGCAGCAGCTTTCTGTGCACCGCATCCTTCTGCAGGGGGGTCAGATCTATGCCGGCCTAAACGGAGGTTCCCCGATCTGGGTCGTCAGCGCGGATGGGGGCGAGACATGGCAACGCGTGGAGAGCCCGCCACAATGGCTGCAGCAGGAGCCGGTCACGCTGGACTGGCCGATCGTGCGTTGCCGCGCGGATCCGCCCTCCGTGTGCTACCGGATCCCCGGGCCGGGCCGGGTGGAGGCCAGTGCGGACAGGGGACAAACGTGGCAGACCGCTTGGGCACCGCCGTGGGGACGGGAGGGCTTCCGCAGGCGGCTGCTCAGCATGTTTCCAATCGGTTGCGCGAAGCAAGTCATTGACGAGGGGCCTTACTTGGCCTTCGACCCAAACGGGAACCGATGGCTGGTGGCACTGGGAACGGAGGAGATCCTTATCTTATCTTCCGACAGGTCGTGGCGCATTCAGGACATCGAGGTGCGCGAATTTTTTGGGATCCAAGTCATTCATACACCCTACACAGCGGAAAGTCTGATTGATGCATTACGACTTATGTTGCCTGAGCTATATACCACCCTGATGTTGGCATTGCTGTTCTATCAGGTTCGGAGCCGTCAGGCGATTGCACGCCTGTGGTTCGCCACTCGCTCCGCTGTCCATGCCCTCGCACCCGCACGCCACCACCGAAGCCGGGCATGGATCGGCTTACTGATCGGGATCGGCCTCCTGATCCTCCTGCTTGTTCTCAGCGCCCAATCGATGGGCATTCCACCCGAGCAGACCCTGAAAGGGATCGTCTCCGCGTTTCTAATGTCGATTCTCTACTTGGCTTTGTTTATCCTCCTGATGGGCGGTCTCCCATTTCTGTATCTGAACGCCGTCAACTCGCTCATCATAATCGTTTCGATCTTCCTGATCTGGAGGTTGCGGGCAAGGTGGCGAGCATTACGGGAGAGCGCGCCGCGCCCTGAGGTCATCCGGGCGGTTCATCGGGAAATCATCCTGGCCGCACTGGGGATCTCCCCGGGAGCCTGGGTGCCTTTCGTCGCCTGGGCCATGGGATGGATCCCGCCATATGAGGCGGCCCTGGGGCTGGCGGCGCTGACGGGGATCG
>JAGHYO010000284.1 GCA_017743605.1 Thermoflexus sp.
GTCCCGGCATAGAGCGTGTTGGGGTTCGCCGGGTCAATCGCCAGGGCGGAGACACGGAGGTTGGTCAGCCTGGTGTTGACCGCGTTCCAGCTCCCGCCGCCATTGGTGCTCTTAAACACGCCGCCACCCAACGTTCCGGCGTAGAGCGTGTCGGAGTTCCTCGGGTCAATCGCCAGGGCAGAGACAGAGAGGTTAGTCAGCCCGTTGTTGGACGGGTTCCAGCTCGTGCCACTGTCCTCGCTCTTGAACACGCCGTTACTCCACGTCGCGGCGTAGAGCGTGTTGGAGTTCCTCGGGTCAATCGCCAGGCCGGAGACAGAGAGGTTGGTCAGCCCGGTGTTGACCCAGCTCGTGCCACCGTCTGCGCTCTTGAACACGCCGCCACCCGACGTCCCGGCATAGAGCGTGTCAGGGTTCGCCGGGTCAATGACCAGGGCGAAGACGGAGAAGTTAGTCAGCCCGGCGCTGACCCAGCTCCTGCCACCGTCTTCGCTCTTGAACACGCCGCCATCCGACGTCCCGGCATAGAGCGTGTTGGAATTGCTCGGGTCAATCGCTATGGCGAGAATGTCGAGGTTGGTCAGCCCGGTGTTGACCCAGCTCCCGCCTCCGTCCGCGCTCTTGAACACGCCGCGGGATGTCCCGGCGTAGAGCGTATTAGGGTTCCTCGGGTCAGGATCAATCGCCAGGGCGTAGACACGGAGGTTGGTCAGCCCGGTGTTGACCCAGCTCCCGCCCCCGTCCGTGCTCTTGAACACGCCGCCACCGTCTGTCCCAGTGTAGATCGTGTTGGGGTTCCTCGAGTCAATCGCCAGGGCGAGAATATCGAGGTTGGTCAGCCCGGTGTTGACCCAGCTCCCGCCTCCGTCCGTGCTCTTGAACACGCCGCCGCCCCACGTCCCGGCGTAGAGCGTGTTGGGGTTGGCCGGGTCGATCGCCAGGGCGTAAATCCGTCCGCCCTCGGGACCGATGCTGGTCCAGGTATGGAATCCCGCCAGAATGGGAAGTGGCTGGCCGAGGCTCAGCCCGAGCGCCAGACAAATGCTCATCAGAATTCTGTTCCACTGAGACGCCTGTTGCATAGTTCGCTTCCTCCGTGACGATTCAGGCCGATGAAAATCGTCCTCCCTGGTAACTACCTACCTGGCCGGCCGCTGTGCGCTGATCGGAGATCAGCCTCCCCGAGCACGCGGGGCCTAATGTCGGCGCGGGCCAACGCTAGGCGGACTGGCCAGTCGCTTCCTAAATTATATCAATCATAGCAGTCATAGCAAAACTAATCGTCCGGGTTAATTTTTTGAATGTCCCTGCATGGGCCGCGATATATAAGATTGCGTGCAGGAGCGAGACTGGACGTACGAGCGCCCGTGGACAGAGCCCCAGGCATCCGGCAAGATCCCCACGATGATTAAGAGAAGAGAGCGTCCTCAGTGGGGAGCGGAGGGGGAGTCAGGGACCCCTAAAAGCAGGCGAGAAGGGTGAATGGAAGCCCTCTTGCTGGGCCGGGATCCCTCCAGCGCCGCCCTGGAGCTCCGGGTGACCCTCCACGCGCTCCACCGGGCCCTGGAGCCCACCCGGCGGCCTGGGGAGCCGCCGTTCTGCGTGATCCGGGAGGGAGGGTTCCTCCGCCTGAACCCCCAGGCCTCCCTCCACATCGATGCCGATCTCTTCACGAGCCTGATCGCCCGTGCCCGGCAGCAGATCACAGAGAAGCCGGAAGTCGCCCTGGGATGGCTCCGGCAGGCGCCGGCCCCATATCAGGGGGAGTTTCTGGAGGAATGCCGCCGTGAGGAGTGGGCTGCCCCGGCGCGGGAGCGGCTGCTGGCCCTCTACCTGAACGCCACCGAACAAGCGGCCCGCCTTCTGGCCGAGCAAGGGGCCTGGGAGAATGTGGCTGCCCTGGCTCAGGCCCTCCTGGAACGGGACCCTTATCGCGAGGCCGCCTGCGGCCTCTTGGTCCAGGCCTGGTGGACGCTAGGGCACCGCGCCCTTGCCCTCCGCACCCTGGAGCGCTTCCGCCGCCGCATGCGACAGGACCTGGGCGTGGAGCCCTCGCTCTCCCGGCCCGCGCTCCGAACCTTAGGGCCGCGACGCTCAGGCGCCCCTCCAGGCCCGGGCCCCTCCTGTGCTCCCTGGCCGAACTCCCTGCTCCAAGCCCGCAGCTTTCCCAGGGCGCTGGCTCCGAAGCTCAGAATCCGCGAAAATTGAACTTAAGAAAGGGGCAGCGAGATCTTCAAATCCGGTGCAAGAGGAACCGATGAGAAGCGAAGAACCTGCGGGGGGGCTTTCCGAAGGATCGGGGACCGAGGCGGAGCGCGCGGAGCCCAGACGGCCTCCGCGCCACCTGGTCTGGAGCACGGACCGCCTGGACCTCCGCGATCCCTTCCAGCGCAAATGGTATATCCGCCAGGTCCTCCTCCGCGGCCGGGAGGAGGACCTCCGGACGCTGGACCGGAAGGAGGTGGCGGAGATCCTCGAGGAGCTGAACCTGCCATCTCCGCTCCACTGTCTCTGGGAGATGTCTCTGGAGAGGAAAGGTCTTGTTAAAAAGAAGCGCTCCTCCTCCTGGCCGCCTTGCCCGACCAGGAGCACTTTGGTCGGACGGGCGGAACGGCCATGGCGGAGTTCTATCTCGGGCATCGGATTTCGTTGGATTTGGATCTGCTCACTACACAGGAAGGCCTGGTGGGGCCTTTCTCCTATGCGCTGGAAAGGCGATTCCGGGAAAAGGAATGGGGGGTGAAAATCCTCCGGCGCTTCGCCGCGTTCGCGGGGATGCTCCTAGAGAAATCCGGGAAGGAGATCCGTCTGGATCGGGCATGGGATGCCCCTTTTCGGTTCGCTCCCCCTCTCCGATCGGAATACGGTGTTCTGGTCAACGATTGGGAGGACTTAAAAGCGGAAAAACGCTGGCCTATTACAGACGCGCAGAACCTCGGGATGCGGTCGACCTTTACTTTCTGCTTGAAGAGCGTTCCATAGAACACTTGATGGAGCTGGCTGCGCGGAGGGATACGGGGTTTGATCGTTACGGGTCCGCCGTGGCCTTGAGCCGGGCCGAGGGATTCCCGGACGATCCCCAACGATGGCCGGTCCGGATGGTCCGGCCCTTCGAGCCGAAGTGCCTGAAGGATCGCTTTCGTTCCCTGGCTGTGGATTTGATGGAGCGGTTAACCGGGGGGAACCCGATGGAAGGACCCGGCCCGCAGGAGAAGCCGGAAGGATGAGTCGGTCGGTCGCCAAGCAGATGTTGAGGCTCGCGGAATTCCATCGCCGGGGGGTGTTCGATGCAACGCTTTCTGATCCGCTGGGCGCTGAACTCGGTGGCCCTGTGGGTGGTCTCCCGGATCTACCCTGGGGTGTCCTTCCGGCCGGATGCCGGGCTGGGGGGCATCCTGTTGGCCGGGCTGGTGCTGGGCCTGGCCAACGCCCTGATCCGTCCCCTCCTGCTTTTCTTCACCTTCCCCCTGAACCTTCTCACCCTGGGGCTGTTCACCTTCGTCGTCAACGCCGTCATCCTCTATCTGGTCGCCGCCCTCACCCCCCTGGAGGTGAGCGGCTTCCTCCAGGCCTTCATCGGCGCCGTCCTGCTCTCCATCGTCAGCTTCGGCCTGAGCCTTCTGGTAAGGGAGAAATAGGCCCACGAACCAGAGGAGCCAGAACCCGTTTCCTGATTTTAAAATTTA
>JAGHYO010000285.1 GCA_017743605.1 Thermoflexus sp.
ATCGTCCCCCGGACCCCCCACATCTCGACACGCGCAACCCGATGAACGCCAGATCTGGCGGTTCCTTTCGGTTGGTTGGATCGAATTTCCGCGGATCCCCCCGGTTTTCACCCCTCTCCGCCGATTCGCGGAACCATCAGAGCGTCCCCACCTCCGGCGACGCCGGTCACCCGGAGAAGGCGGGCCGGCTTTGGGCCAGGCGTTCCGCATACTGGCGCCGATAGTATTCCCGATACTCCCCCGATTTGATCTTCCGCCACCACCACTCGTTCTCCACATACCAGCGCACCGTCTTCTCCAGCGCCTCGTCCAGGGTGTGCCGGCTCCGCCACCCCAGCGCCACGATCTTCGAGACGTCCAGCGCATACCGCCGATCATGCCCCGGCCGGTCCGGCACGAGGCGGATCAGCGAATACGGCTTCCCCAAAAGATCCAGGATCCGCTTCGCCACCTCGATGTTCGGCGTGGAGACCCCCGTCCCCAGGTTGTAGATCTCCCCCGGCTGCCCCTTCCGCAGCACCAGATCGATGCCCTCGCAATGATCCAGCACGTATTGATAGTCCCGCATCTGCCGGCCGTCCCCGTAAAGGGGGATCGGCTCGTCGTCGATGGCGTTGGTGATGCACAGGGGGACGAACTTCTCCGGATACTGATAGGGGCCGATGTTGTTGGAGCCCCGGGTGATGGTCACCGGGACCCCGAAGCTGGTGAAATAGGCCAGGCAGAGGAGATCCGCCCCCGCCTTGCTGGCCGAGTAAGGGCTGCGCGGCATCAGGGGATCCCGCTCCGTGGAGGCGCCCTCCAGCACCTCGCCGTAGACCTCGTCGGTGGAGACCTGATGGTAGCGCAAGCCGAAGGCCCGCGCCGCCTCCAGCAGCACGTAGGTCCCGAAGACGTCCGTCTGCACGAAGCTCCCCGGCTCCATCAAGGAACGATCCACGTGGGATTCGGCGGCGAAGTTGACGATGGCCTCAATGCGATGGGCGCAGACGGCCTCATGAACCAACCGAGCGTCGCAGATATCCCCGCGGATGAAGGCGTAGCGCCCCCGGAATCGCTCCGCCACGTCCTTCAGGTTGTCCAGGTTCCCCGCGTAGGTCAGCTTGTCATACACCAGCACATACGCGTCCGGATACGTCTCCAGGGTCCAGCGCACAAAGTTGGACCCGATGAAGCCGGCGCCGCCGGTGATCATCCATCGCTGCACATCCGCCTCCCGCCTGCGAAGGATCCGCGCCGGAGGCGCGCCTCCAGCCCTCGGGATTATAGCCGGGCTCCAGGCCTTCAGGGAGCCCATGCGTTCGTGTCGGAAGCCCCTGCGATGTAAGCCGAAGTTCATTTCGGCCCCCGTCCGAGGATGGCTGAAGACGCCCGCAGGTCCGCGGAAGGCCCATGCCTATTGGCGCCACGCCCTTGCAGAGGACAGCGTCCAGGGCGCAAGCCCCTTCCTGCAGGGAGATGAACCACTGTAGGAGCGGCTTTAGCCGCGACCTTATGAGATCGAAGCTGAAGAAGACGGCGTTCGGGGCTAAAGCCCCTCCTACAGGAAGATGAACCACCGTAGGAGCGGCTTCCGCCGCGACCTCGCGGGATCGAAGACAAGAGCTCGGGGCTGAAGAAGACGGCGTTCGGAGCTAAAGCCCCTCCTACAGGAAGACACAAAGACCTATTCGGTAGAAGCACATCCTCCGCGCCGGCCAGCGCCTGGCGTGCGTGGCGCCCCCATCATCCCGGGGAGGCCCCTTCACGCCGGGCATCAAGGCCCGTGGCCCAGCGGTCCGTCTCCGCTGGCCTTGCAGCTGGAGAGTCCGGCCCTCGCATCCGCTGTGGAAAACTCTGTGGATAACTCCGGCAAAACGGGGGACCCCCTGTGGAAAACCGGTCGTGATCTCCGGACAGGAGGCGCGGAGGCTGTGGAAAAGCCTGTGGACAGTCAAGAGGTTAAACTGCTGGGGAAAACATTGCCCGCCCCAAGGGCCCCGCGTACAATCGGAAGGGCGCCGCTCGGAGGGACGACGCGCTCCGCTTTTTAGGAACCATCCAAAACGTCCATCCGGAACATCCTCATCGGCCTTCGTGGCTGTGATGTGGATCCGGAGGGTTCCAACGGCCTCCCCCGGCCGGTCCGTCCTCCGGTAGGGAACAGGAGGGAGAAGGGATGACCTGGATCGAGAACCCGAACGAGGTCTGGCAGACGGTCTTAGAGTCGCTGCAGCGGCAGATCCCTCGGCCCACCTTTGAGACCTGGGTGAAGGGCACGCAGGTGGTTTCGGTGCGGGGGGACACCTTTGTCATCGGGGCCCGCAGCGCCTACGCCCGGGACTGGCTGGCGCATCGGCTGCGGACGGTGATCGCGCGGGCGCTGACCGAGGCCGTGGGGCGCCCGGCGGCGGTGGACTTCGTGGTCTATGAGAACGGAAGAATCCAGGGACTGGCCTCCAACGCCGGTGAGGAGGAAGCTTCTCTCACTTCCCCATGGGCCCAGCGTTTGAACCCCCGCTACACCTTCGAGACCTTTGTCGTGGGCCCGAGCAACCGCCTGGCCCATGCAGCGGCCTTGGCGGTGGTCGAGCGCCCGGCCCAGACGTATAACCCGCTTTTCATCTACGGCGGGGTGGGGCTGGGCAAGACCCACCTGCTACACGCCATCGGCCACGTCTGTCTGCGCAAGGGGCTGCAGGTGCTTTATGTCTCCTCTGAGGAGTTCACCAACGACCTGATCAACGCCATCCGGGCCCAGACCACCGACCAGTTCCGGGACAAGTATCGCTCCATCGACGTGCTGCTGATCGACGACATCCAGTTCATCGCCGGGAAGGAGAGCACGCAGGAGGAGTTCTTCCACACTTTCAACACCCTGCACAGCAATGGCAAGCAACTGGTGATCTCCAGCGATCGGCCGCCTCGGGCCCTGGTGACCCTGGAGGAGCGGCTCCGCTCGCGGTTCGAGTGGGGGCTGATCGCCGACATCCAGCCGCCGGACCTGGAGACCCGTATCGCCATCCTGCGGGCGAAGGCCGAGGGGCTGGCCGTGCTGGTGCCGGACGATGTGATGGAGTTCATCGCCCGGCAGATCCAGAGCAACATCCGGGAGCTGGAGGGGGCGCTGAACCGGGTGGTGGCTTACGCGCAGCTGATGAGCCTGCCCCTGACCATGGAGTCGGCCACCCGGGCCCTGGCGGATCTGCTGCCCCGGCGTCGTTCCCTCTCCGTCGATCAGATCATCGAGGTCGTGGCGGATTTCTACGGGGTTCCGGCGGAGGCCCTGCGAGGGCCGCGGCGCAACAAGGAGCTGGTCTACCCCCGCCAGGTGGCGATGTATCTGGTCCGGGAGGAGACGGGAGCCTCTTTGCCGCAGATCGGCGAGGCCTTCGGGGGCCGCGACCACACCACGGTGCTCTACGGCATCGAGAAGGTGCAGAGCGAGCTGGAGCACAACGAGCGCCTGCGCCGGGAGATCATGGCCATCCGCGAGCGGCTCTACCGGGAGGAGAAGTAGCCTTCCCCCGGATCCTCGCGGGCGCCCCCAAACGGCCCCCCTCCCCGAGATCCGCGGGGCCGGCGCCGCCGTCCCCGGATCCTCTTGTCCTCGAAGGCGGAGGTTCGGGGCGAAAGCCCCCCACAGAAGCCCATTTTCGGGTAGGAGCGGCTTCAGCCGCGACCCTTGCG
>JAGHYO010000286.1 GCA_017743605.1 Thermoflexus sp.
TGGGCCTGCATGGGGACATACAGGAGCGCGCGCACAAGCACCCCGGTGTCCAGCTTGTGAAGGCCCGGGCCGAGCAGGATGGGGCGCCCGGTGCGGATGGCCCGGCCCGGGAGGCTGTCGGCCACCTGCAGGGTTGTAGGCGAGGCCGCCGCCTCCGGCTCCGGGATCCGGCTGCGGTGAAGGTAAAGGCGAAGGACTTCGCCTGACTCGTCCAGCAGCCAGACGCTGCCCTCCTCCGCTCCCGTGAAATGGATGGCCGCCTCCACCATGGGCGGGAGGATCTCTTCGAGGCGCATGGAGGCCGCCAGGGCCTGCCCCACCTCGTAGAGGACGCTGAGCTGCTGGAGCTGTCGTTGCAGCCGTTCCACCAGCCCGAGGGTCCTTCGACGCTCCTGCACCCGGTCGAGGGTCTGCCGCAGGGCCTCCATCACTTCATCCGGATGATCCGGGGCCAGCAGGAAATCGTGGACCCCCCGGCGAAGCCAGCGCACAATCTCCGGGGCGGGCAGAGGCGGACCGATGAGGATGAACCCTAAGGGGCGAGGATGCACCCGCTCCAGAAACGCCTCGGCCTCCGGCAGCCGCCAGTCGACGAGGGCCACATCCGGCTGGAAGGACTCCAGAGCAGCCTCCGCCTCCGGGATCGAGAGGACCTCCCGGAGCTCTATCCGAAGCGGTTCCCCGGGGGGCGCTCTCAGCGCCTCCCGCAAGGCCCCTCCCTCGCCGACGACCAGCACACGCGCCTCCCGCATCGCACCTCCCAGGACGTCCAGCCGATCCCGGAGGAGCTCCTCGCTCCTGGTCTCAGGGTAAACCCAGTGCCTGGCAGTGTCAAACCGCCCCAAAGCTCCTAAGGCCGAGCTTAGGCCTGGACAGGGTTGCCGAGGACTCCGATGCCCGAGATCTCGACCTCGACCCAGTCGCCGGCGCGGAGGGGCCCCACCCCGGCTGGGGTGCCGGTCAGGATCACATCCCCGGGCTCCAGGGTCATCACGGAAGAGATGAAAGCGATCAGCGTGGGGATGGAGAACACCATATCATGGGCCTTCCCGTGCTGGCGGAGCTCCCCGTTCACCCGGCAGAGGATCTCCAGGTTCCGGATCTCCTCAGGAGAGAGATCCGTCACGATCCAAGGGCCCAGGGGACAGAACGTGTCGAAGCCCTTGCTCCGGGTCCACTGGCCATCCCGTTGCTGAAGGTCCCGGGCGGTCACATCGTTTCCGCCAGTGACTCCGAGCACGTATTCCCAGGCCCGGCCCTCCGGGATGTCCTTCCCTCGGCGTCCGATCACCACGGCCAGCTCCGCCTCGTGCTCCACCTGGCGGGATTGGGGTGGGAGCCGGATGGGGGCGCCCGGCCCGATGACCGCGCTGGGCGGCTTCAGGAAGATCAGTGGCTCCGGAGGGACCTCCGCCTGGTGCTCCCGGGCGTGCTCGGCGTAATTGCGGCCCACGGCCACGATCTTGGAGGGGATGCAGGGGGGCAGCCAGGTCACTGCATCCATAGCTCCGATCCGCGCGCCACGACGGAACGTCCCTTGGAAGGGATCGCCATCGAGGGCATGCACCGCATCCTCCTCCACGACGACAAGCCGTGCTCCCTCTGCAGTCCGCACCCGTCCGATGCGCATCCAGACCTCCCGCGAGAAGATGGCTTCGCACCTGTTCTACAACCGGTCCCTCGAAAAAGCACAGCGCGAGATCCCATCAATATCTTCCTTGACCTCTTTCGTCCTCCTTGGTTATAGTACTCAATAACCAATCACAAACTTCGGGGGCGTGATGATGGGTCGGAGAGGGTGGATGGGGGTGATCGTGGGGATGCTGATCATCGCCAGCGGGCCGGAGAGGCCAGCCCATGGGATAGGCGACCGGGTGGTAGCGGAGAGCACACTCCCCTACCGGGTGTTCCTTCCTCTGGTCATGCGGTCCCCGGCAGTTACCGCCCCGCCCTTGGAGTGGTTGCCTCGGCTGAACGCCTATCGGGCCATGGCCGGACTGCCGCCGGTAGCGGAGAACCCCGACTGGCGGGATGGGTGTGAGAAGCACGCCCGCTACATGGTGAAGAACGACGTCATCACCCACGCGGAGGACCCCAGGAACCCCTGGTATACCCCGGAGGGGGACGCCTGCGGGCGGAACGCCAACGTGATGGTTAGCTCCAGCGCCACCGCCCCCGATGCCTATGCCATCGATGTCTGGATGCAGGCGCCTTTCCACGCCGTGGGCATGCTGGATCCCCGTCTCCTCCGGGTCGGCTACGGCGCTTACCGGGAGGCGGACGGCAGATGGCAGATGGGGGCCGCCCTGGATGTGCTGCGGGGATGGGGAGGGATCCCGGAGGGGATCGCTTTCCCGATTCGCTGGCCCGGGGAGGGGGCCACCACCTTCCTGCGGGCCTTCCAGGTCGGCGAGTATCCGGATCCCCTGGTCCATTGTGGTTACACGGCCCCCGCCGGGCTTCCCATCCTGATGCTGTTCGGCACCGGCTCCTTCACACCTTCCATCACCGCGCATCAGCTGCTGCGAGATGAGACACCGGTGGCGCACTGTGTTTTCGATGAGACCACCTACACGCATCCGGACTCCACCCAGCAATCCCTCGGCCGGGCCATTCTGAACAGCCGGGACGCGGTAGTGATCCTCCCTCGGGATCCGCTGAGCCCCGGCTCACGCTACACCGTCTCGATCACGGTCAACGGCCGGAGCTACACCTGGTCGTTCTTCGTCGCCGCTGGCGCTGCCGCGACAGCTGCTGGGCCGGAGACGGAGGTGCGCTGAGGATACCCACTGGAACCTATCCGGAGAAGAAGCCCATGGGCCTGGGGGGTTAGGGGCAATCGGTGGGATGATCCTCTTCACCCTTCATGGCCTGGCAGGTGCCCCAGCTGCCTCTTCTCCCGTTCCCTCACCGGCTCCCTCCGGGACCGTCGGGGTGGAGGCCACTTACCGGGTCTTCCTGCCCCTGGTCCTTCGGAGCATCTGCGCCCCGATCCCGGGCGTCACCTATGAGGTCTTCCCGGTGATCGACCCGGTTTCCTTTAATGTAGCGGACAATCCGGACTACAACCTGCTGCTCCTGGGGTATGTGCCGGTGAATGAATACAAGGGCCTGGTCGATTACGGTGGAGACTTCGATCCCGGTGCGCCACAGCTTCGCTTCCTCTTCGGGGATCATCGGATCCCGGTCATCCTCAACACGTATAAGAACAACGGCTGGGATTGGGATCGCCATCAGCGGCTGCCGCCCCCGCCGAGTTGGCCCCCCGTCAGCGTCGTGGGCTTTGCCGTGAGCCCAGGGGAGATCCTCTATCTCCCGGACAGCGGCTATCGCATCGGGCTCGATTTCCAGGCCCATGTCCTTTATGCGGATGAGAACCAGATCACTCTGAAATACACTGCGGAGGACAGCACGGCTCAAGGATATACGGTGTATATCACGAACCTCTGTGTGGAACCCTCGCTGCTGGCGCTGTATCGCCAGTGGAACGCGTGGGGGCGGAGTCAGCTGCCGGCATTGCGGGGCGGCCAACCCCTCGGCCGGGCGCGGGGGACCCAAATCGACGTCGGGATCCGAGACAACAACGTCTTCATGGATCCCCGCTCCCGGAAGGATTGGTGGAGGCGCTGAGCGCAAAAGCTGACGGTGGTCCTCCG
>JAGHYO010000287.1 GCA_017743605.1 Thermoflexus sp.
ATGAGTCCATCGAGGCCATCATCGAGCTGGAGCACATGGGCCTGCCCTTCGACCGGACGCCCGACGGCAAGATCGCCCAGCGCCGGTTCGGCGGGCACACGCGCAACTTCGGCGAGGCGCCGGTCATGCGCGCTTGCCACTCCGCCGACCGTACCGGCCACATGATCCTCCAGACCCTTTACCAGCAGTGCATCAAGCACAACGTCAATTTCTTCGACGAGTTCTTCGTCACCGACCTGATCCTGGAGGACGGGGTGGTCCGGGGAGTGGTGGCCATCGAGATCGCCACCGGGGACATCCACGTCTTCCACAGCAAGGCGGTGCTCTTCGCCACAGGGGGCGCCGGTCGGATCTACAAGGTCACCTCCAACGCCCACTCCCTCACCGGCGATGGCATGGCCATCTTGTGGCGACGCGGGCTCCCCATGGAGGATATGGAGTTCTTCCAGTTCCATCCGACCGGCATTTACAAGCTGGGGATCCTGCTGAGCGAGGCTGCCCGGGGCGAGGGGGCGGTGCTGATCAACAATAAAGGCGAGCGCTTCATGGAGCGCTACGCCCCTACCCTGAAAGACCTGGCCAGTCGCGACGTGATCTCCCGGGCCATCTACATGGAGATCCGGGAGGGCCGCGGCATTGGCGGGAAGGATTACGTCTGCCTGGATATGCGCCCGGAGGCCATCAACCGCTTCAAGAGCGCGCCAGGCGGCAAGGAGGTCACATCGGGATACCTGGAGCACAAGCTTCCGGACATCATCGAGTTCGTCCGCGTCTACCTGGGCATCGACCCCATGCGGGAGCCGGTCCCTATCCAGCCCACTGCCCACTACGCCATGGGGGGCATCCCCACCGACGTGGACGGCCGGGTGATCCGCGATGAGCGCAACACACCGGTCCCCGGCCTCTACGCCGCCGGCGAGGTCGCCTGCGTCTCCGTGCATGGGGCCAACCGCCTGGGGACCAACTCCCTGGTCGACCTGGTGGTCTTCGGCCGGCGAGCAGGCCGCCACATGGCGGAATACTGCCGACATGCAGACTTCGCTCCGCTCCCGCCGGAGCCCGAGGCCTTCACGGTGGAAATGGTGGAACGCATCCGCAACAGGACCGGCGAGGAGCGCGTGCCCGTCATCCGGAACGAGCTCCAAGAGACCATGCAGACCTATGTGAGCGTGTTCCGGGATGCCGGCGGCCTGGAGACCGCCATCGAGAAGATCCGGGAGTTGCAGGAGCGCTACCTTCACATCCATATTGATGACAAAGGCTACCGCTATAACACTGATTTGCTGGAAGCCATCGAGCTGAACTTCCTGCTGGATATAGCGGAGGCCACCGCTTTCAGCGCCCTGAACCGCACCGAAAGCCGAGGCGCCCACTACCGGGAGGACTATCCCAAGCGGGACGATGAGAACTGGCTGAAGCACACCCTGATCTGGCGCCATAACGGCCGGGTGACCATCGCCTACAAGCCGGTGGTCATCACCAAGTGGCCGCCGAAGGAGCGCAAGTACTGAATGCCTTCCCGCTATCGGGACTGGCTGGCCCAGGGGCTTCGGGATCTGAAGGCCGCCCGCTCCATGCTAAACGAGGGATTCTACGAGTGGGCGGCCTTCCGGGCTCACCAGGCCGCTGAGAAGGGACTGAAAGCGCTGCTCCGCTTCCACCATCGCGAGTATCGGGGGCATCGTCTGGTCGCTATGCTCGAGGAGCTCAGGCAACAGATCGAGATCGCCGAAGCGCTGTTCGAGGCTGCCCGGGAACTGGACCTGCATTACGCAGGCTTGCGCTATCCGAATCATTTCACGGAAGGCTACCCGGCTCAATACTATGATCGGAAAATCGCTCAGCGGTGCGTGGAGTGTGCCGAACGGATCGTGGAGTTCGTGCAGCAAAGCTTGGGAGAGTAGCCCTCAGGCCCCATCCATCCGCTCCTTTCTAGAACGCATCCGGGATCTGAAGCCCGACGCGGTCTTCTTGTTCGGTTCGCTGGCCCGGGGCGATTACTTAGATACCAGCGATGCGGACCTGCTGGTGCTGTTCTCGCGGCCGGTGTCCTACATCGAGGTAGACCGATGCGCCCAGGGGAACCTGCATATCCTGGTCGAAACCTGGGAAAAAATGTGGCGGCAGATTCGGGAGGGAGAGCCGTTTTATCTGGAGATCGCGCTGGAGGGATGCCTCCTGGAGGAACAGGGGGGACGGGGGCAAGCCCTCATTGAGGCGGCCCGGGAAACCGTCCGCGCCCTGGGATTCCGGCGCACTCCGGGAGGATGGGCCTGGTCGATCCCTGCTCAAACTCAGACTCCATCGGGGGAGACATCATGAAGGTCCAGCTGCGCATCCAGCGGTTCAACCCGGAGAAGGACCGCAAGCCGTGGTGGGGGGAATACGAAGTCGAAGCGGAGTCGGTGGATCGGGTGCTGGATGCCCTCCACTACGTCAAGTGGTATATCGATGGCACTCTTGCCCTCCGACGCTCCTGCGCCCACGGCATCTGCGGCTCCGACGCCATGCGCATTAACGGCCGGAACCGCCTAGCTTGCAAGGTCTTGGTGCGGGAGGCCCTTGCGGAAGGACGCGGGGTGATCACCGTACAGCCTCTGCCCGGCCTCCCGGTGATCAAGGACCTGGTCGTCGACATGGAGCCTTTCTTCGCCAAATACCGGATGATCATGCCGTATCTCGTCAACAATGATCCGCCGCCGGAGCGGGAGCGCCTGCAAACCCCAGAGGAACGCGCGCGTTACGACGATACCACCAAGTGCATCCTGTGCGCGGCGTGCACCACGTCCTGCCCCTCCTTTTGGGCCAACGGGGAATACATCGGGCCGGCGGCCATCGTCCAGGCCCATCGCTTTATCTTTGACAGCCGAGACCAGGCGGCGACAGAGCGGCTGCGCATCCTCAACGAGTGGTTCGGGGTCTGGCGCTGCCGCACCATCTTCAACTGCGTGGAAGCCTGCCCGCGGGGCATCCAGATCACCCAAGCCATTGAGGAGGTCAAGCAGGCCATCCTGACCGGACGGCTAGATTGATCCCACAGTGGGTGAAGAAGGGGCGCGGCGCCGCTGCGCCCCTATGTTCGGCGATCCAAGCGGCGCAGCTGCTGGTAGAGCGGGATCCCCTGGAGCTCCTTCCAGCGGGCCTCCGCATCCCCCCATCGCCATTCGTAGGTCACCTGCCCCTCCCCGTCCAGATACGCAAAGCGGGGCCCTGCCCCCAGGGAGCGCTGGAGCGCTTCCACGACTTTGATTAGATCCTGGGCCATGCGTAGGATCACATAACGGCGGGGCTCGAACTCGATCTCAAAGGCGTGCCCGCGCCAGTAGCCCCGATACTGGAAGGGCGGATCCTTTTGGAGCGGATCCATTGGCAAGACCCATGCCTCATGCATTCGGGCGAACCAGAGGCTCTGGCGGAGCTGCTCTGCCACCGCGCCTGCACTGGGGCGCTTCTCCGCGTAGAACCAGTGGACTTCAGGGGGCACACCCGCAGTCATCTTTCCTTCCCTCTGATGAAGATCTCAGAAGTCGAAAGCGAGGCGCCGGCTCATCCTACCCATGCCGGCCCGCGCTGGTGACAAACCGGGCGCTGGGATCGGGCCCGATGGGCCTTCAGGACCTCCTGGTAAAGCCCCAGGATGCGATCGGCGATGA
>JAGHYO010000288.1 GCA_017743605.1 Thermoflexus sp.
GGCCTTCGCCGCCCCGGAGCAGCGGCCGGAACTCCCCGAAGACGTCCAGGGGTGTGGCCCGCTTCTCCATCCCGGGCAGGTCGTGGTTGCCCACCAGCAGGAACACCGGGAGGCCGGCCTCCAGCAGGCGCCGGAGGCGGGCGGCAAACTCCCGCAGATAGGTCGGGGAGGGATCCCGGTTTTTAAAGGCGTCGCCGCAGAACAGGACCAGGTCCGCCTCGTGCTGGATGGCATAGTCCACGATGCGATCGAAGGCATGCAGGAAGTCCACCACCCGCCGGTTCAGGCCGGTCTGGGGGTCGATCTGCCCGTGGGCCTCCATGCCGATATGCAGATCAGCGAAATGAAGGACGCGAATGGGCTCGGGCGCCATAAGTGGTTCCGAAGAGCGGGAAGTCCACAGAAATTTTAACCGAATTCGCCGCTCCTCGCCTCAGGCTAGGAGATCGAAGGAGACGCGCGGTCCTTAGGAGGTGCGGGGCCGACGGGCCAACTGGCGCCAGGCCCAGCGCAGGAGCCGCATCCCGCCCCAGGCCCCGAACAGGAGAAAGGTCCATTGGACCCCCTGGAGGAACGCACCGATGAGGTCCTCCACCCTCAGGGAATCTCCCCGGGAGGTCCGTGCAATCCCCGGGATCGGCGTGAGGGTAGGGCCGGGCGTGGAGGTGGGAGGGAGTTCGATCTGAACCGTAGGGGTGAGGACAAGAGTGCCGGTGGGCTCAGGCTCGAAGGTCGGTGCGATCTCCCCCGTAGGGGTGGGGGTGGGCATCGCGTTTGCCACCCGGTATCCGGGGAACAGGAAATCCTGGTAGCCGCCTCCCTGATCCCAGATGCGGACTAGGATCACGTACTCCCCATCGGAGAAGAGGGTGGTGTTCCAGGTGGCCAGGACGATGGGCACATCGGCGCGAACCGGCCGGCCCTGGACCAGCCAGCGCCATTCTTTGGTGAAATCGCGGGCGTCAAGGATGGCCACATCGTATTTGGCGAAGTTCGGATGGGTGGCGATGCCTACGATGTCGACGGTGCCCTGCACGGGCTGGTCCCGCGGGGGTGAGATCACCTGGGCGTTGCCCTGGGCCCAAGCAATGGAAGAGGTCCATCGGGTCCCTCCTACCCCGAGGAGCAAGACCAGGAGCACGAGGAAGGCGCGAGGCCGGGGATAGGCGCTGGACTTCATCGACGGAATCCGCATGCGGCGCAGGAGTGGGCGGAGCACCCGGCGCACCCGCCTGGGCCGGCCACGATCCGCCCGTCGCTGACCGCGGCGAACAGGGAGATCAGACGCTCGGTGCGCAGGCTCCCGCACCGTGCACAGGGGGCAGGGTCGTCCGCGTGAGCCATCCCCCGCAGCAGCTCGAACTTCGTCCCGCAATCCCGGCAGAGGTATTCATACAGTGGCATCCTCGTGTTCCTCCCTCAGAGATGGGCAGAAAGCGCGGGCTCCTCAGCGTGGGCGGCGGAGGGGTTGGTGAGGCCCAGCATCCGCCCCACCCTCTCGAAGATCTCCAGGCCGCGCTCCAGCTGCTCGTCGGTGTGGGTGGCCATATACGAGGTGCGCAGCAGCTGCTTTCCTGGGGGGACGGCGGGGCCGACCACACAGTTGACGTACACCCCGTTCTCGAAGAGCGCCTTCCAGGCCAGGGCGGTCTTGATGTCATCACCAATGATGATGGGCACGATGGGGGTCTGGCTGGACCCGATGTCGAAGCCCAGGCGGTGGAGCTCGTAGCGCATGCGGGCTCCGATCTCATTCACCCGCCGGACCCGCTCGGGCTCCTCCAGCATGATCTCCAGGGCGGCCAGCACCGCGGCCACGTTGGGAGCGGGCAGGCTGGCACTGAAGATCAGGGAACGGGCGTGGTGCTGGATGTAGTGGATCACCGGCTCGTCCCCGGCGATGAAGCCGCCGATGGAGGCAAAGGACTTGCTGAAGGTGCCCATGATCAGATCCACCTGATCCGTGAGCCCGAAGTGGGCAGCGGTCCCGCGTCCGTTGGGGCCGAGGACCCCCAGGGAGTGGGCATCATCGACCATCAGGCGCGCGCCGTATTTGCGGCAGATCTCCACCAGTTGCGGCAGCGGGGCGATGTCCCCGCCCATGGAATACACCCCATCCACCACTACCAGCTTGCCCGCTTCGGGAGGAAGGGAAGCCAGCAGACGCCCCAGGGCGGCCACGTCGTTGTGGGAGAAGCGCTTGGTGACCCCCAACGACATCCGGGCGCCGTCCACGATGCTGGCGTGATCCTCCTTGTCTAGGATCGCGTACTCCCCACGCCCGACGAGGGCAGAGATGGTCCCCAGGTTTGTCTGGTAGCCGGTGGAGAACACCAAGGCCGCCTCCTTGCCGACAAAGGCGGCCAAGCGTTCCTCCAGCTCCCGGTGCAGGCGCAGGGTGCCGTTCAAGAAGCGGGAGCCGGTGCACGAGGTGCCGTAACGCTGGAGGGCCTTGATGGCTGCCTCCTTGACCTTGGGATGGGTGGTCAGGCCCAGGTAGTTGTTGGAGCCGAACATCAGGATGCGGCGCCCCTGGTAGATGGCCTCGGTGCCCTCCGTGTCTTCCAGGGGGATGAAGTAGGGATAGAAGCCAGCGGCCATCGCGTCTTTCGCGGTGGTGAAGCCGTAGCACTTCTTGAAGATATCCATTGCCTCCTCCACCGGATTTCGAATGCAGAAAGGCACAGCGTCACACCGAGCGGGGCTGCAGAGGGTGCCCTATGTTCACCCCTTCAATTGTAGAAGGAACGGCCCTCCCGTCAATCCTCCTCCCCCGGCCCGGCCTGCTCCGCGTTACAATTGGGGGAGAGAGCAAGAACAAAAGAAAGCGCTGCGCAGACTGGAGCTCCAGGAGGAACAGATGACGCGCTGGGGTGGAGTGGCGCTGGGAGGGGATCTCCTCTTCTTCTTGATCTTTGCCGCAGTGGGGCGGGCCAGCCACGGTCTGCTGCTGGAGGGACCGCCGCTCTGGGGAGTGGTCCGGGCCGCTGTCCCCTTCGCCCTTGCCTGGCTGATGCTGATCCCCCTGTTCGGCGGACATCGCCCGGATCCCTCCGCGACCCTCGTCCGGGTGGGGGTCCGGACCGCGCTGGCCTGGCTGGGGGCGTGGGCGTTGGGGCTGGCCCTGCGGAGCCTTCTCCTCGGACGGCCAGCCCCGCCGGCCTTCGCCCTGATCACCCTGGTCGGCAATGGCGCTTTGCTGATCTCTTGGCGGTCGCTGCTCCACGCAGGGCTCCGACGCCGGGCAGCGCCGGGGGTTCTGGAATGAGCGGTTCGGAAGCCATCACCCATATCCGGGAGGTGAAGCAGCGGCGGGAGGCGGAGCTGCTCCGCAAGCCCAACGTAGTGGCCGTGGGCATCGGCTACCGGCAGCGGGGCGGCCGGCCCTCCGACGAGCTCTGCTTGGTCGTCTCCGTCCGCCGCAAGGTCCCGCTGGAGGGGCTGGCTCCTGAGGATCGCATTCCGCCAGAGATCGATGGGATCCCGGTGGACGTTCAAGAGGTCGGGGCGCTGCGGGCGTTTTGATCCAGCGATGACGCTGATGGGTCTTCTGTTGTTGGTCCTGGCGGTGTTCCTCGGGGGAATCGGATGGCTCCTCCGGCGGATGGCGGGCCTGCCCGGCGGGGCCGTGGTCGCCGAGGACCTCGGCGG
>JAGHYO010000289.1 GCA_017743605.1 Thermoflexus sp.
ATGTGTATAAGAGACAGGTGGTGGAGATCCTGTCCCGGGCGACGGTGGCATATGATCGGGGGCCGAAGTTACGGGCATATGAACGAGCAGGGGTGCGGGAGGTATGGCTGGTCGATCCGTATGGGCCGGCGGGGACGGAGTTTTACCGGCTGGAAGGGGGGCGGTTCGTGCCGGCCCGGGTGGAGGGCGGGGTGTTGCGGAGCGCGGCGATCCCGGGCTTTGCGTTGCGGGCCGAGTGGCTGTGGCCGGAGGGGCGGTTCATCCCCGTCCGGGAGGCCCTGGCCTGGATAGAAGCCCAGGGTGGGCCTTCCACCGCCACCTAAGACGGAATCTTTTCGGTTTCCGAAGCAAGGGGCTCGTTCTTGATCCCGGAATGGCGTGAGGACAGCGACACGGCTGTCCGCTATCGCTCCACTGCGCTTTTCAGAAACCGGGAGACGGAGGAGCCGGCATGTCGGAGCGCAGCGCTCCAGCCCTCCAGGGGGCCGCGCGCATCGCCCGGATGCGGGAGCGGCTGAAGGCCCTCAAGGCGCTCCTTCGGGAAGCCGGCATCGCCGAGCCCGTCACGGAGGAGCGCCTCGGACATCTGCGCCGGATGCTTCCGGCGGACGCCGTGCGGTTCCTGGGCCTTCGCCGCGCCTTCGAGCTGTTCCGGCCCTACACGCCGGACCCGCCGGACCGGGAGCCGGCCTGGATGGCCGAGCCCCCGGATCCGGCCGTCCTGGAGGAGCTCCGGCAGGTGGTTTCGCCCGCCGTCCTGGCCATCGCCTGGAACGACCGGTGGGTCACCGCCGCCACGGTGGCCGAGGCCCTGGGCATCTCCCGATCGGCCGCGCGCCGGATCCTCGCGCAGCTGCCACACCGGGAGGTGCCCAATCCCCACTACCGGCAGGCCGCCCCCATGCGGCTGGTCCGGATGTCGGACGTCGCCGCGTGGGCCGAGGCGAACCGGGATCTTCTGGACGCCTGGCGGCGGCGCCGGGCCGCCCGGAAGCCGCCCCGGCCCCGCGGGGTGGTGGGCGTCTGCCTGATGCGGCTTCCGTTCCGCGTCCTCGTTGCCGCGGTGGGGTGGGACGGCCGTCTGCGCGGCTATGACGAGATCCCGCTGCGGCGGATGGAGGGTTGGAGCGGGGAGCGACAGGAGGACCATCTGTGGGACGTGGCGGCGGACGTCGTCCGGTTCGCCCGCCGGCAGCGCAGCGTCATCGCCCTGGAGGCGGGGCTGCGCAAGGCCTTCGCGCGGAAGCAGACCCGGCGGATCTACGATCTGCTCTGCTCCCGGATCCTGGAGCTGGCCCGGCAGCAGGGGATAGAGGCGATCCGGGTGCGTCCGCCCCGGACGGCGGTCGTTCGGATCCCGGCGCCCGAAACGCCGGAGGACCGGGAGCCGGAGGACTGGGAGCAGGCCTATCTGGTGGCTCTGCGGGCGATGGGGAAAGAGGCGGACTTCGAGCGCCTGCGGAGGGAGGCACAGGAGCGGCAAGCGGAGTGGGACGAGACGTGGGATGAAGAGGAGTGGTGGTGGTAGTCGCCTGCTAAGGAACGCCTTGTTGCGCTTCGGATCTAAGTCAGGTAATCCTTCAGCTTGCGGCTGAACTGGGGATGGCGGAGCCGGCGCAGGGCCTTGCTCTCGATCTGGCGGATCCGCTCCCGGGTCAGCCCGAACATCTGCCCGACCTCGTCCAGGGTCCGCCACTGGCCGTCCTTCAGGCCGAAGCGAACCTCCAGCACCTGCCGCTCCCGCTCGGGCAGGGTGTCCAGGATCTCCCGCAGCTGCTCCCGCAGCATCTTCAGGTGGGCCTCCTCCAGCGGGCTGAGGGTCCCGTGATCCTCGATGAAGTCCCCCAGCTCGCTGTCCTCCTCCTCGCCCACCGGCGTCTCCAACGACATGGGCTCAGCGGCCCAGCGCAGCGCCTGCTCCACCTTCCGGGTGGCCTCCCGGAGGCGGCGGGCCAGATAAGGGGGCAGGGGCTGGTTGGCGTTCCACGCGGCCTGGATCTCCAGCACCTCCTGCGGGGACAGCAGATCCAGCTCCAGGGCCAGCTCCTCCGGGGTGGGGTCCCGCCCCAGGGTCTGCTGGAGCTTCTGCTGGGCGCGCAGCACCCGGCTGAGGAACTCCGCCAGATGCACCGGGATCCGGATGGTGCGGGCCTGATCGGCGATGGCCCGGGTGATGGCCTGACGGATCCACCAGGTGGCGTAGGTCGAGAATTTAAAGCCCCGCCCGGGATCGAATTTCTCCACCGCCCGCAACAGCCCCAGGTTTCCCTCCTGGATCAGGTCCAGGAAGGAGACGCCCCGGCCCAGGTATTTCTTGGCCACGCTGACCACCAGGCGCAGGTTGGCGCGGATCAGATAGGAGCGGGCCTCCGCCGCCTGATCCCGCACGTGCTGCCACCATCGGCTCAGCCGCTCCTCCGAAGGCAGATGGGTCCGGAGGGCCCGCTCCCCCGGCCACTGGACCGCGGGCGAGCGCCCGGAGCCGGGTCGGGCGGGATCCGAAGCCGCGTGCTCCGCGAGATACGAGAGCACTTCGGGAGGCAGCAGCAGCAGGTCGGCGTAGATCCGGACGAGCAGGCGCAGCAGCTCGGCCAGGCGGCGGCCGCCCCGCTGGCGCTCCAGGTAGGGCTCCAGGGAGGTGGCCCGCGCCTCCGGGATCGGGCGGCTGAGGTCGGCGATGAGGTCGGTCAGGCGCGGCATCGGGCGGTGAAGACGGGCCGCCGTCGCTTCCGCCTGGGCCCAGGTGGCCACCAGGTCCCGGTAAACCGCCAGGGCCAGATCGGCCTGGGAGGGCTTGCGGAGCGAACTGCGGAGGGCGTCGAGGACCCGGGGGGCCTGGAGGCGGATGGCCAGATCCAGCTCCTGGGTGGGCTCCAGCAGGGGAACCCGGCTGATCTCCCGCAGATACATCCGCACCGGGTCCTCGGCCAGCTCCGGACCCCACCATTCGCCCAGGGCCTCGATCTCCTCCTCGATGGGCTCGCTCTCGATCTCCTCCAGCTCGGTTTCCTCGGGCTCCTCCAGCAGCGGCTCCTCGGGGATCCCCTCTTCCTCCTCTTCCAGGATCCCCTCCTCTTCCTCCAGCCACTCCTCCTCGAGGCCCCGCGGCTCTTCGTTCTCCCACGATGGCTGAGTCATTCGCATCCGCTCCCTTCCCATAGCCTCAGACAAACGGGCGGTGGTCGCGACCCCTGCGGTCGAGCACCTTAGAAAGGTGCTGCACGAATCATTCGTGGAGTGCCTTAACAACAGGCCCTTCGAGGGCGAGCCCTGCGGGCCTGCATCGCCGGATCCCGATCAACGCTCCGTTGTGGACAGTCGATCCTCCGGGATCGCGCGCCGGTAGCGGAAGCGCTGGATCTGATTCAACGCCTCCGTCAGCCGTTGCCATTTTGCCATGAATTCCTCTTGAGGCCAATCGGGCGCGGAGTCGGCCAGGGCGTGCAGATCCGTGAGAAGCTCCTTCAGGCGCTGCTCGCGGACCCAGAGGGCGAGGCGCAGCGTCTCCTCCGCCCATCGTTCGTCCTCCGGGTCGAAGCCCTGCAGCAGGACCCTGCGGCGCTCCAGCAGCCTCGCCCAGGCCGCCCGCAGGAACGGCTCCCCTTCCTCCTCTGGCCACTCCTCCAC
>JAGHYO010000290.1 GCA_017743605.1 Thermoflexus sp.
AAGCGATGGCGCGGTTCATCCGTTTAACGGTGGTGGGCCTCCTCCTCGGCGCCCTGCTGACGGCCTGCGGGGGCGGCGGCGCAGGGGGGACCAGCGGGACGGGCGGCCTGATCATGGAAATGGGGGATCTTTACTACAAGCCCGACACCCTGACCGCAAAGCCCGGCCAGACGCTGCAGATCACCCTGGATAACCGGGGCTCTCTGGAGCACAACTTCGTGCTCTACGATCTTGACGGCCAGACGGTGCTCTTCGAGAAGGACGCCATCCAGCCCGGCCAGAAGGTGAACATCTCCTTGAAGGTCCCGGAGAAGCCAGGCGCCTATGAGTATGTGTGCACGGTGCCCGGCCACAAAGAGGGCGGGATGGTCGGCACGCTCACGGTGCAGCCCTGAGGGACGAAACGCAAGCCGCCCGGCCTTGAAAGGCCGGGCGGCTTCTTTCACGCGAACAGCACGTGCTGGCGGAGGAACTCCAGGACCTCCCGATAGAAGCGGGCGATGGTCTCGGCGCGGCGCCAGCCGTGCCCTTCCCCCGGGTAAAGCCGGTAGAAGTGGGGAACCCCTCGCCGGCGCAGGGCCTCCACGATGGCCTCGGCCTGGCTCGGCGGCACGACCCGATCTTCCTCTCCCTGGAAGATGGCCACGGGATCCCGGATCCGATCCGCATGGAAGATGGGGGACCATTCCCGATAGCGCTCGGCCGCCTCGGGGAGGGGACCGACCAGGGAGTCCAGGTAGTGGGCCTCGAACTTGTGGGTCTCCGCAGCTAAGGTGAACAGGTTGGTGACGCCGAAGAGGCAGACGCCGGCCCGGAAGAACCCGGGATGGCGGATAAGGGCGTTCAGAACCGTATAGCCGCCGGCGCTGCCGCCTATGATCACCTGACGCTGGGGATCCGCCAGCCCCTGTTCGGCCAGGGCCCGGGCGCCCCCCACGGCGTCCTCCACATCCAGAAGGCCCCATTTCCCCT
The DNA here is from genome assembly GCA_017743605.1 of Thermoflexus sp. Taxonomy (GTDB): domain Bacteria; phylum Chloroflexota; class Anaerolineae; order Thermoflexales; family Thermoflexaceae; genus Thermoflexus. Next base: position 973 of record JAGHYO010000290.1, read on the forward strand.
TCAGGGCATCCCGGTAGGAGCGCCCGTAGCCGGTGCTCCCCCGATAATTCACTTCCAGGTAAGCGAAGCCCCGCGTGGCGAAGAACTGGGCATCCGCGTTGTAGCTCATCACCCGCTGGGAGGTGGGGCCGCCGTGGATGCTGATGAGGGCCGGGGGCAGGCCCACTCCCCGCACCTCCGGCGAGGCCGGTGGGTAATACAGGCCGTGGACAGCCGTCCCGTCCGGCGCGCGCCATTGAGTGGGCTGGGGGAAGGAGAGCGCCTCCGGCGGGATCCGCTCCGCGCTGGCGAACCGGTGGATGCGGAACCGGCCGTCCTCCCAGGTCACCACCCGAGGCGGGAGGACAGGGGAGGAAGCGATCATGGCCAGGGCCTCCCGGTCCGGGGCCGCCGCGAGCTGTTCGAACCAGGTGTAGGGGTGGAGGTCCAGGCGCGTGATCCGTCCTTCCAGATCCACGACCTCTAAGGAAGCGATGGCGTTCTCGTTGCGGCGGTAGAAGAGGCGATCCCCCCGCGGGCTCCATCCATAAACCCGCAGCCCCTGAACCCATGCCGGGGGCGCCAGGGTGGTCCCCTCCACCAGGATCCGCCGGGCGCCGGTCTCCAGGTCCATCACCACCAGCGCGTCCCATTCCCCGTCGGTGAGGATGTAGCTCAGGAAGCGGCCGTCCGGGGAGAAGGCGGGCTGGAAGACCGGTGTGGTGGCATCCCCGGCGATGACCTCCGGGGAGGAAGGGCGAGGCGGATCGCCCTCCAGGCGCGCCAGGCACAGGCGCGCGCCGTCCCAGGGCATGTTCGGGTGATCCCATTCCACCCAGGCGATGAGGGGCCGGGTGGGGTGCCAGGCCGGCTGCATGTAGAAATCCGCGCCCTCGGCGACCTTCTGGGGCCAGCGGCGTCCTTCCGCGTCCACCAGGGCCAGGAGGTCGGTCTCGCCGTCCGAATGCACGTAGAGCACCCAGCGCCCATCCGGGGAGAGGGTCGGCGAGGCGGCGTTCCCGAAGGGCGGGGTGATGGGGTAGGGGAGTCCACGGGCCAGCGGGAGCCGGTAAAGCCGACCGTCCTCCCCGACGTAGATCACGAGGCCGTCGCCGGCGATGAAATCCCCGCCGCCGTATCCGATGCGGGCCCGCACCGATTCGATCTCCGTGAGATCCCGCGGCGGCCCCTCGCCCTCCCGGGCGACCAGGACGCCGCGGCCGGAGCGCTCCTCCCGCCAGATCAGAACGCGGCCGGAGCGATCCCACTGGACGTCGGTGATCCGGAGCAGGCTCGCCATCCGCTCCGGCTCCAGCGGGCTGGGCCAGAGGCCATACGGGAGAACCCGGCGCATGGCACATTCCTCCGGGTGAAGATGCGGTCATGGTAGCCTGATTGGCTCTTCCCTGATAGAGAGCCCGGGGAGGTTCTCATGGAGATGCGGACCCTTCGGGGGGGCGCAGCTCGATGGGCCGGTTGAAATCCGAGAGGGTGATCTGCCAGACCGTGGGATCCTGGGGATCGCTGTCCAGCTCCATCAGGCGAACCCGCAGGATGCGGAACGTGCGCGCCTCCACCCACAGGTCGGCGCGCAGGCGCCCGGCGATGAGGCCCAGGGACCACTCCTCCAGGGGGCCACTCAGCACCTCGCCGTGGAGGTGAAAGGCCTGGCGGCCTTCCAGGGTCTCGACCCTCACCAGCCGGAGCTCGACGCGGGCGAGCAGGGCGGGCAGGCCCTGCTCGGCGTCGAAGAAGAGCCGGGGATCGATGACCGTACCGCGCTCCGGGGGCAGCTCCTCCCAGCGCCCGATCCCCGGGAACGCCACCCAGGTCCGCTCGCCGATGCGGAGCACCCCGAGCTCGGTGACCATCCCCAGGGTGAAGACCCGGGCGGTCCCCCGCAACCCGTTCGGACGGACTACGTCTCCTTCCACCCGGCGCAGCATCATCGTGCGGGCGGCGTCCAGATAATCCGGCGCCCCCGTCCGCTCCAGAAGGAAATGGACGGTTTGGATCTCGGCCATCGCCCGGGCAGCCCGTTGCAGGATCTCCGGGGCGGAGAGGGCCGGAGTGGGGGGAGCCGGGCGACACGCGGTGATCGCCATGAGGCTGAGCCATCCGAGGAGGCCAAGCGCCTGCCCGATCCCGCGCTTCATCCTCAGGTCTCCTTCCACTCACAGCGTGCAGCCGTCCTTAGGGGAGCGCAGGCGGGGCGGGGGACGAAGGATCCCCGCCCCGCGCAGCCCGCCGAAGCCGGACGACCTGGCGCCCTTGCCTCAGGAGCCGGGAGGCGCGATCCGGATGAAGAGCACCCCCCGCTGGATCTCGGCGCCCTGCGTGGCCTCCCCGGCGATCCCGATCCCCCGGATGGGATCCAGGAAGGGGCGGGCCTTCTCCCGGAAGGTGGCGCGCTCCGCTCCGGGGATCCATCGTTCGATTTGATCCCAAAGGGCAAGGGTATCCAGGAAGAACAGGGATGAGATCTGCCGGGGCAGCTGCTCCCGGATCTCCCGGAAGCGCGGGTTCCCGGTGATGGCGCGGGCCGGCCTGTAATAGCCTTCGAAGGCGTCCGCGGGAAAGACCATTTGCACCGCCTCCGGATCCACGGTGTGGGCCAGGATGCGCTCCCCGGTGGGCGCGGTGACGATGCGGAAGGCCTGCCGGCCC
>JAGHYO010000291.1 GCA_017743605.1 Thermoflexus sp.
GGGTTCGATCCGGGAGCCCCTGTGTCGGTGGAGGGAGTGCTGCGATGGCCGAGATGGTGAAGCTGCTGATGGCCTGGGACATCAAACCCGGCCACGAACAGGAGTATTTCGAGTTCATCGTCCGGGAGTTCGCGCCGGGGATGATGCGCCTGGGGATGGAGCCGACGGACGCCTGGTATACGATGTATGGGGAGGGCCCCCAGATCCTCACCGGCGCCATCGCCCAGGACATGGAAACCCTGCAGCGCATCCTCGCCAGCCCGGAGTGGCAGGAACTCAAGAAAAAGCTCTTCCGCCACGTCCGGAACTATAAAGAGAAGATCGTCAAGGCCACCGGCCGCTTCCAGGTCCTCTGAACGCCCGGATCCTGTCCTCTTCCTCGTAATCCATCGATCCCTTGCCTATGGTTCGGGGGATCCGTTTCATGAATGTGGGTCAGATCCATCATCGTCTCTGAAAGCAGGAGAACGGGTGTGGTTAAAATAAGAGTTCTTTACAATGAAATAGGAAACACCCTGACGGTTTGGTTCGATGATCCCGCGAAGGAGTATGTTTGTGAAGAGACCGGGGATGAAGTGATTCTGATGAAGGATCGCTCCGGGAGGGTCATCGGATTCGAGAAGCTAAACTTCTCGTCTTCTGTCTCGCAGGAGCGGTCTTTGCAGATTGCTTTTGAAACCGTGCGCGGATAAAGCCGGATTCTCCGAAAGGCGGTGAAGGGGAGGAGTAGGCGCGGGCGGCGACGTCAGCGAGGGGGGTCGGGTGCGAGCCCCTGTCGTCCGCGGCGCTGAAGGTCGCCCCGGAGCCGGTCGGGTGAACGCCGGGATCTTCGGCCTGAGCCTGACCCGGGCGCTGCCCGTTACCGCGGCCTGAGGGCAGGGGGATAAGCTCCACCCCCTGAAGCAAGGTGGTACCGCGGGAGGTCCGCCCCCTCTCGTCCTTGTGACGGGAGGGGGCGTTTTTCATTGAGCGCGTGGAGGAGGTGACGGATGGCGACGGAGATGATCGCGCTTCCGAAGACTTCCAACCCCCAGGAGATCGAGGAGCCCATCTACCAGTGGTGGGAGCAGCGGGGCTTCTTCACGCCGCGCATCGACCCCGCCCGGCGCCCCTTCGTGATCTCCATGCCGCCCCCTAACGTCACCGGGGAGCTGCACATGGGCCACGCCATGTTCGTGACCCTGGAGGACCTGATGATCCGTTACCACCGGATGAAGGGGGAGCCCACCCTGTGGGTGCCGGGGACGGATCACGCGGGCATCGCCACCCAGGTGATGGTGGAGCGGGAGATCGCGAAGGAGGGCCTCGCCCGCTATCAGATGGGACGGGAGCGCTTCCTCGAGCGGGTGTGGGCCTGGAAGGAGAAATACGGAGGCACCATCACCCGCCAGCTGCGCCGGCTCGGGGCCTCCTGCGACTGGACCCGGGAGCGCTTCACGATGGATCCGGTCTACTCCCGCGCCGTGCGCGAAGCTTTCGTCCGCCTCTATGAGCGGGGCCTGATCTACCGGGGGGAATACTTGATCAATTGGTGCCCCCGCTGTGAGACCGCCCTCTCGGACCTCGAGGTGGAGCGCGAGGAGGAGGAGGAAGGCCTCCTCTACTACATCCGTTATCCTCTGATCGGGGAAGGCTGGGAGGGGCCGGCTGCCCCGTGGGGGAGCGGTCGCTGGGCCGAGGGCGCGCAAGACTTCATCACGGTGGCGACCACCCGACCAGAGACCCTCCTCGGGGACACCGCTGTGGCTGTGCATCCGGAGGACGCGCGCTACGCCCACGGGGTGGGGCGGACCGCGGTGTTGCCGGCCCTGGGCCGCCGCATCCCTATCCTCGCCGACCCAGCAGTGGACCGGGACTTCGGGACCGGCGCGGTGAAGGTGACGCCGGGACATGACCCGACGGACTATGAGATCGGGGAGCGGCATGGCCTGCCCCGCGTGAACGTGATGAACCTGGACGCCACCATCAACGAGAACGGTGGCCCGTACGCCGGGATGGACCGCTTCCGGGCCCGGGAGGCCATCGTGGCGGATCTACAAAAGGAGGGGCTGCTGGAGAACGTCGAGCCCCACCGCTACGCCCCCGGCCGCTGCCAGCGCTGCGGCACCATCGTGGAGCCCATGCTCTCCCTCCAGTGGTTCGTGAATGTGAAGCCCCTGGCTGAGGAGGCCATCCGAGCGGTAAAGGAGGGCCGCATCCGCATCCTCCCCGAGCGCTTTGAGAAGGATTACTTCCGCTGGCTGCAGAACATCCGCCCCTGGTGCATCAGCCGCCAGCTATGGTGGGGCCACCGCATCCCGGCCTGGTATTGCGACGACTGCGGGCACATCACCGCGGCCCGGGAGGATCCCACCGCCTGCGACTGCTGTGGAAGCGCGCGCATCCATCAGGATGAGGACGTCCTGGACACTTGGTTCTCCTCCGCTCTCTGGCCCTTTGCCACCCTGGGCTGGCCGGACCACACGGAGGACCTGCGATACTTTTACCCCACTACGGTAATGGAGACCGGCTACGACATCCTGTTCTTCTGGGTGGCCCGCATGGTGATGATGGGCCTGGCCATGACCGGGGAGGTGCCCTTCCGCATCGTTTACCTCCACGGCCTGGTGCGGGATGAGAAGGGTGAGAAGATGAGCAAGACGAAGGGCAACGTCATCGATCCCCTGGTGGTCATCCGGGATTACGGGGCGGACGCGTTGCGGTTCACCCTGGCCACCGGCTCCACGCCGGGCAACGATATGCGCCTCTCCCTCCAGCGCGTGGAGGGGAACCGCAACTTCGCCAACAAGCTCTGGAACGCGGCCCGCTTCGTGCTGGGAGCGCTCTCCGGGCCCCTGCGCCGCCCGTCCTGGGACGATCCCACGCTCACCCTCCCGGATCGCTGGATCCTCTCCCGCTACCATCGCACGGTGGCGGCGGTCACCCAGGCCCTGGACGCCTTCGACTTCGGGGAGGCCGGACGGCGGATCTATGAGTTCACGTGGGACGAGTTCTGCGACTGGTATATTGAGATCGCGAAGGAGCCTCTCTACCGGGGATCGGAGGACGACGCGGCCCGGACCCGTGGGATCCTGGTTTACGTGCTGGATGGGATCTTGCGGTTGCTGCATCCCTTCATGCCCTTCATCACAGAGGCGCTGTGGGGCTATCTCAAGCGGGCGGGAGCGGTGGACGGCGCGGAAGCCCTGATCGTGGCCGCCTGGCCCATCCCCGGCCCGGTGGATGAGCGGGCGGAGGCTGAGATGCAGGCCCTCATCGAGACCGTCCGGGCGATCCGGAACGCCCGGGAGGCGCATCGGGTGCCCTTGGAGCGTCGCCTCCCGGCCTGGATCGCTGCGAGGGAGGCGCTGCCGGTCCTGGAGGGCCATCGGCATCTCCTGGCCACGCTGGCCCGCGTGGATCCGGACCGGCTGGTCCTGGCAGCGGAGTTCCCGGAACCGCCGCCCGAGGCGGTGATCTACCCGGCGGGCTCCATTCAGATTTACCTGCCGGTGGCCGGGCTGGTGGATCGGGCGGCGGAGCGGGCCCGGCTGGAGCGAGAGCTGGAGGACCTGGAGGCCCGGATCGCGAAGACGGAAGCCCTGCTCGCCTCCGA
>JAGHYO010000292.1 GCA_017743605.1 Thermoflexus sp.
TCGTAGATCTCCCGCCGCGCCGCCCCCTCCGGCTCCGCCTGATCCGTGCCGTAGCGGATCTCCAGGCCCGGGCCGATAATCTTGATCCGCTGCACCGGGATCGCCCGCCCCGCCTCCGGATCCCACAGCTCTCCCTGGAAGCTCTCGTCGCCCCCGAAGACCAGGGCGGCGTGTCGGAAGGGCGGCCCCAGGACCTCCGTGGCCCGGAACTTCCGGGGGTTGCTCCGCGCATCGATCCCCGAGAACCGGACGCGCTGGGACCAGGGATGGGTGTGGGCCTCGATGAGGGAGAGGCCGTCGAGGGCGCACCGGATCAGCAGCTCCCGGACGAACTCCCGGCGGACGACCACCACGCCCGCCGAGCGCTCCTCGTAGGCCTCATCGGGGACCGGGATCACCTCCCGGGCGAGCAGGAAGACGGAGCCCCCGACCTCCAGGGCCCGGGCCAGGAGGAAGGCCTTGCTCTCCACATCCCGGCGGCCGAGCAGGGCCTCCCGCAGCCGTTCATACAGCGGACGGGGGATGCGGATCTCCACCACGGCTTACCTCCCCCACCGCACGAAGGCGTCATAGATCAGCCGGCACACCGAAAGCAGGGAATGCCCCTGCAGGGGATCGGCCGTCGGGGCCCAGGATCGGATGTGCAGGCAGCACGCCGCCCATCCGTTTCGCTCCCGAAGCTGGTGCTGGAAGTAGTGCGACATGGCCTTCCCATCCCGACGGCGCAGGCCCGGGTCGGTGTAGAACCACTGAGGCGGGGTGGCCGGGTAATCCGGAGGGAGCTCGATCAGGATGTCCACGGTCTCATAGTTGTAGTAAGGCGGGAGCTCGAAGTCGTAGATCACCACCCACCCGCCGTCGGGGTCGATGTCCACGCGCCGGCTGCGGGAGTAGCGGGCGGCCGCGTAGATCGCCTCCGTCCGGATCCGCTCCAGGCGGCTCCAGGGCATGGCCGGCCTCCTGCCTCGGGATCCGTATCCGGGCGGTTAAGCCCGTCCCCCATCCTCCCAGCGGGGGAGATCGCGCACCGCCGGCACCCGGTCCAGGATCTCCCGCGTCTTGTCCGGGGGACGAGGGGCCAGGGGGCGCGATCCCTCCTCCGTCACCACCAGCCGCACCGGGCGGCCGTCCACCACCACCTCCGTCACGTCCGTCACCACCGGCTGCTTCTTCGGAGCCATGGCCCTTCCTCCGCGCGTGGAGTCTTTGATCTTATCATAGGCGGAACCCGGGATCCGTGTGACGGCCCCTCAAGGCATATCGGGTGTGTCCCGATTTTGTCGGGCTGGCCGCTTGTAGATTTTGGGACACACCCGCCCCTCAACGGCGGAGCCTTCCGGATTTCCGTAGGGCCACTGCGAGCCGTTGCCCCCATCACAACCCGGCCCCCTCCCGCCTATCCCCCCAAGGGGATCCGGCCCCGCTGAATGTTGTTCTGTTTGGTAGGAGCGGCTTTCGCCGCGACCCTTGCGTCATCGAAGACAGAAGGTTTGGGATTGCAGGGGGCGTCTTCATCTGTGGCCTTTGGGGTCTCGAAGACGGAAAGTTCGGGGCGAAAGCCCCTCCTACCAAAAAGGACGGTTGCGTCATCGAAACCGTGGGGTTCGGGTGGAAAGCCTCGCCTTGGCGCTGGGGAGGGCCGTCCCCGAAAGGACCATTCGGGAGGCTTGGGATGCGCCGCCTGATCCTCACCGATCCCCTCCTGCGGGCCGCCCTCCAGGCCCTGCGTCGGGCCCCGGAGACGGCCGCCGCGCTGACCGTGGGCCTCTGCCGCCTCGCCCCAGACCGCGAGGACTTGCTGGCCCGCTCCTTCCGGCAGATCCCATGGCCCCCGCCGGCCGACCTCCGCCCAGAAGAGGCGGTGCTCCTTCGGTGGGGCACGATGGTTCTCCCCGAGCCGGAGGCCCAGGGGCGTGCCCTCTGGGTCCTTGGGGAGGACCCCGCCGGTCCGCCTCGCCTTCACGGGCTGGACGGGGTGGCGGTCATCGGCCCCGGGATGCCCGTTTGGCCTGATCCCCCCGCCTCGGAACCCTCCGCCCGCTGGATCCGCACGCGGGGGGCCCTGGGGGAAGCCGCCTGGCGTCGCCTGGCGGCCGCTCGCTACGGGATCATCGGATGCGGCCGCACCGGCTCCCTCCTCGCCGAGGCCCTCGCCGCTGCCGGGGCCCGCGCCCTGATCCTGGTGGATCCGGATCGCTTGGAGCCGGGCAACCTGGGGGAGATGATCCCTCTCCCCGAGGGGGCCATCGGCCGCCCGAAAGTCGAGGCCCTCGCTGAAACCCTCCAGGAGCGCTTCCCGTGGGTGGCCCCGGAGCCCCTGACGGTCTCCGCTGCCGCCCGCCCCGCCCTCCACGCCCTGCGGACCTGCGACCTGCTGATCACCACGGTGGACCGGGACGCTGCCCGGCTGGCGGCGGGGGTCCTCGCCGCCCTCTATCTGAAGCCCTTGCTGGACATCGGCGCCGGCGTCGGCCTGCCTGGCGTCCAGCCCCGGGTGGGCGCCGAGGCCCGGCTGATCCTCCCCGGCGACAGCTGCCTGCTATGCGGGGGCGGGCTGGCCGAGCCCCGCCTGGCCAGCGAGGCCCTGGCCCGGGCCCGCGAGGTCGAGACCCCGGCCGCTCCCCGGGCCGGCAGCCTGCGCAGCCTGAACATGGCCATCGTTGGGCTCGCCCTCCGCCTGTGGGAGGAGCTCCTCGCCGGCGAGCTGCCGGCCAGCCGCTGGCTCCGCCTGGTCTGGATCGGGGGAACCCCCGTCCTGCAGGAGATGGCGCCCGCTCCCCGCCCGGATTGCCCCCTGTGCGCCCAGCGCGGGGCCGGCGACGCCGCCCTGTCCGCCCTCCCCGCGTGGCTTCCGACCCTCCTGAAATCGTAACGACGGCGCGGGTGTGTCCCAAAAGGCGGCCAGGCCCGACAAAATCGGGACACACCCGACGGCGCGCGGTCCTCCTGCGCGCACAGCCCGCCCGCTTTCGTCCTATAGGGAAAGTGCGAAACCCTCTCTCCGGAGGCGGCCATGGGAGACCGAATCGAAGTCCGGGAGATCCGGCGCCCGGCGACCCCGCCGGAGCCCGAGGAGCCGATCCTGATCCGTTACCTGCGGGAGGTCCTGGAGCGGCTCCCCGCGCCGGAGCCGCCTCCCATCCCATCGCCGCGCGGGCGGGTGGAGGGCGCCCCTCGGGCCCGGTTCAATCAGGATTAGCCGTGCGATTCGCCGTGCGGCCTTCGCTCGCTGCGCGCCGCGCCCGTTTCCCTTTCCGCCGCGGGAGCGCTATAATCGTTGGCCGAGAACTCCCGCGGGAGGGGACGATGCGCGCTCCCGGGAGCGCCTTCCCGGAACCCCTCAGACCCGAGCAGGTCGAGGAGCTCCTCCGCCGAATCGAGTGGCTGGCGGCCCGATGGGGGATCCCCTTGCCCGCCCTCCGGAGGGCGCTGCGGGAAGCCCTGATGGATCTGAGCCGGCAAGAACCCCAGGGCGGCTTCAGCGATAAAGACTGGGAACACCTCGCGTCCCTGCGAGCCGGCCTGCGGCAGCTGGCCGGCTCGCAGGGACGCGAGGTGTTCCCAGTCTTTATCGC
>JAGHYO010000293.1 GCA_017743605.1 Thermoflexus sp.
GTGGAGGGGGCCTTCCGTCTGAACTGGAAGGGCGGGGTTTGGGAGCAGCCGGTATGGCTGGACCTAAGGGCCGATCTGCCTGTGCTGGAGGCGCAGGTTCCGTCTTCCTCAGCGCTGGGGATGCCGATCACGGTCACTGTGGCCCGTCCGCCGGGCGTGGAGGAGGTCCAATGGCGCTGGGTTGGATGGCGGTTGGGCTACGCCCGCTATCAGCCCCCGGAACGGATGGAAACCTTGGAGGATCGATGGGAATGGGTGTTCCGTCCGCCCGCGGACGGGCCGGTGCGCTTTCTGGCCCTGGGGGAGGTGCGGGCTGTCGGGCCGGCAGGGCCCCAGGTGTATCCCCAGGCGGTGGTGGCGGATCTGCAGGTGGTCGCCCCAACAGAAGGCCGCCTCTTCGTCGCCCTAGAAGGTTCCCCCCGAAGGCTTGCCCTGCCTGGCGAGCTCACCGTGGTGATCACCTCGACCCTCGATCGGCCGGCTCAGCTGCGTCTCGAGGTCGTCGAGGATCAGGCTGGCGTTCAGGTTGCGCCTTCCACTTTGTCTGTCCCCGCCCGGGAGATTGTCCGCCGAAAGATCCGGGTATCGGGGGGAGGGATCCCTGAGCCTCGGGAGATCCGGATTCGAGCCCGGGAGGAGAAGGGGGCGCCGGTGGAAGGAGGGGAGTTGCGCCTGACCGTTACCGCCGACGGGGGTGGGGGCTTCTCGCCGATCTGGCTCTGCCTCGTCGCAGCGGCAGGGGCTGGAGGTTTTGTCCTCATTCGTGCTTTCCTTCGACGCTCTCGGGAGCAGTGGCCATGACATCGGCAATGCAACAAATGGGCTATCTGATCGGGTTGATCCTCACCGGGATCCTGGCCGGGCTAGCAGTGGGAGCTCACCTGGTCAGCTACCTGGAGCGCCGGGAGATCGGCGAGCGGGCGCGGTCTCTGGTGATCCGCTCCGCGGAAGCCCGCAGCTTCCTGCTGGAGCTGGGGGCCCGATTCGACGCCAGCGCGTCTGGCCAGCAGCTCGCCCGGCACCTGGAGGCGGCGGATCTTTCCCTGCGCCCACATGAAGTCCTGGCTTTGCAGGCTTTCGCGGTGTTTGTGGTCCTCTATTTGAACGCCCTCTTCCTGAATCTGGATTTCTTCCTGGTACTCTCCCTGGCGCTGGTTGCGGTGCGCTTCGTCACCGGGCGCTACCTCGCCCACCGAGCGCAGCAGCGGGCGATCCGTTTTGCCGAGCAGTTGCCGGACGTGGCGGACGCCCTGGCCCGGGGCCTGGGGGCCGGGCAGACCGTCGTCCAAGCCATCGGCGAGGCAGCCGACCGCCTCCCTCAGCCGGCCGCCGGTGGCCTGCGCAGGGTCTACCAGCAGCTGCTGCTGGGTTATCCCCTTCACGAGGCCCTCGAGCATCTTTACCGGCTCTATCCTTCCGCGGACCTGGAGCTGATGATCACGGTGATCCTGGCCCAGCAGCGGGCCGGGGGGAACCTGACCCGGGTTCTGCAGCGTCTGGCTATCACCATGGCGGAGCGGCGCAGCATGCAACGGGAGATCCGGGCCCTCACCGAGGAGCCCCGTTTCAGCGCCATCCTGGTGATCGCCCTCCCCATAGCCTTCCTGATCCTCTTCCGGGCCCTCATGCCCGGCATGATCGACGCCCTGATCACCCAGCCCCTCGGGTGGGTCATCCTGGGCTTCAGCCTCGCCTTGCAGATCGGCGGCTTCCTGCTGATCCGCCGCATCACCCACGTGGAGGTGTGAAGGGGATGGTCGAGCTTTTCAGTTGTATGGGCCTGGTGGCGGTGTTCCTGACGGCGGCGGCGGTCTGGCACTGGGCGCTCCCCTCTGAGACCCGGTTGCGCCTGGAGCAGACTTATCCGGCGGCCGTCAGCCGCTCCTCGCTCTCCGAGCGGATCCACCGCTGGTCGCTCCGGCTGGCCCGGGAGATCCCGGCCTTCTGGGGCTTGCTGGGGCGGGAGCGTCTGGCCCGGACCCTGGCCCAGGCCGGTCATCCTTACGGCCTGACGGTGGAGGCTTTCTACGGGATGCATGTGCTGGGAGGCCTCGCCGGGGCTGCCTTCGGGGCCTTCCTCTACTTGATGGACATCCTGCTGGGCTTCGGCAGTTGTATGCTGATCCTGGCCGTCCTGGCCGCAGCCGGAGGCTTCCTGGCCCCGACGTTCTGGATGAACCGCTTGGCGGAGCGACGCCAGCAACAGATCGACCGGGCTGTGCCGGATTTCCTGGACACCCTGGCGGTGTTGCTAGAGGCCGGCTTAGCCTTCGAGGCCGCCCTGCGCCATCTGGCCGAGCGCCTGCAGAACCCTCTGGGCGAGGAGCTGCGCCGCTTCCTGCATGAGCTAGAGATGGGCCTCCCCCGCCTGGAGGCGTATCGGGGGTTGCTCGCGCGCAACAACGCCCCGGCCCTGCGGATCTGGGTGGAGGCCATGCAGCAGGCGGAGCGCCTTGGCCAGCCGCTCACCCCCACGGTCACCCGCATCGCAGCGGATATGCGCGCCCGCCGCATCCAGAAGGCCCGGGAGTGGGTGGGCCGGGTCGGCCCGGTGGCCTCGATGCTGGTCGCCCTGATCATCGGCCCGGCGGTGATGTGCATGCTGGCCGGCGGCATGGTGCTTCAGCTGCTCGGTCAGGGCCTCTTCCCGCGCTGAGGGGACGGCGAGGGCGCTCCCTTGCGACCGCAGGCCCGGGAGAGTTTCCGGAGGAGGACGGATGCCGGAGGATGGGGAGCAGGATGTCGAGGCGCTGATCGCCCGCAGCCTGGAGCGGGCCCGGCGTTGGGAAGCGGAAGGGTTCTGGGCAGAGGCGGGCGAGCTCTACGCCTGGTTGATGGACCGCTTCCCTACTCATCCGGACCGCGACCGCTGGGCCGAGGCCTGCCATCGCTGTGAGGAGATGCAGGCCCTGGAGGCGGATTGGGCCGCGGCGGAGGCCGCCGCTCAATCCGGCGATCGCGAGGCCGCATATGCGGCGCTGCGCCGCATCGTGGCGCGCCGCCCCGACTTCCAGCGGGGGGATCGCACGGCGCGTCGCTGGCTGGAGGAGCTGGAACAGGCCCGAAGGGCGCGGCAACGACGCCGATGGGCCTTCCTGCTCACGATCCTGTTGGCCGTCCCGGCCCTCGGTTTCGGCGCCGGGATGGCCCTCGCCGTCTCCTACTTGCGGGAGTTCGCCGGGCGGTTCTCCACCCCGATCCATTCGCCTGCCCCCGATGAAACCGTTACGCCTTCCCCAGAGAGGCCTTCCCTCCCCACGCTCTTGCCTTCCCCAGAGGCCGTCGCCGAGGGCGTGACCTTCCTCCTTCCAAAGGAGCCTCTGGAGGCTGCTCCAGCTCGGATCGAGGCCCTTGCCCGCTGGGGGGTAGAGGGCGTGCCGGCGGGAGCGACCCTTTCCCCGGACGGACGCTGGATCGTGTTCCCCATTGGGAACAGAGCGAAGTGGCTGGAAGCGGATACGCTTCGGCTGACCCATGAGCGAACTATCTCAGAGGGGGACCAGATCCTTAGGGCAATTTTCTCCCCCGATGGCCGGTGGTTCGCCCTGGGGACCGAGGGGGGGCGGATCTATC
>JAGHYO010000294.1 GCA_017743605.1 Thermoflexus sp.
CTGATCGTGGCCGGGCGGGCGGCTGCGGCGGCCCAGCGCCCGCGGCCGTGGTGGCTGCGTCTGCTGCTGGAGCGCGCCCTGGGCTCGCCCCGGGCGGCCGAGTGGGCGGCTGCGCCCCTGCGCGCGGCCTGGCGCCTGGGCCTGATCCCCCTCGCCCGCCGGCTGTTCCGCTTCTTCCCCCCGCTGCGGGAGCTGCTGGACCTGGTTCCGCGTCCCGCCCCTCCGGTCCGTCGGGCGCTGCGCCATCGCCCGGCCCCGGCGGGGGCTCGTTACCGGGTGGGCTTCTTTCTGGGCTGTGTGATGAACGCGGTGTATGGGGACGTGGTGCGGGCCAGCGTTCGTCTGCTGGAGCGTCTGGGGTGCGCGGTGGTGGTTCCGCGGGATCAGGCGTGTTGTGGCGCGCCTCAGGACGATCAGGGCCTGCGGGAGGCGGCCCGGCGCTTCGCCCGTCGCAACATCGCCGCCTTCGAGGCCCTGGGGCCGCTGGATGCGATCGTGGCGGACTGCGCGGCGTGCAGCGGTTTCTTGAAGGAATACTCCCATCTGCTGGCGGAGGATCCGGAGTGGGCGGATCGCGCGCGGGCCTTCGCCGCCCGCGTCCACGACCTCACCGAGTGGCTGGAGGCGATCTGGCCGGAGGAGCTCCAGCCGGTCGCTTCAGGTCTCCGCCTGACGTATCATGAGCCATGCCATCTAAGCCACGTCCAGGGAGTGCGGCGGCAACCCCGGGCGTTGCTCCTGCGGCTGCGAGGGGCGACCTTCCGGGAGCTGCCGGACGCGACGCGCTGTTGCGGCAGCGCCGGCATCTACAACCTGACCCATCCGGCCATGTCCCGCCGGCTGCTGGAGCGGAAGATGGCGGACATCGCTGCCACGGAAGCCTCCGTGGTGGTCACCGCCAACCCGGGATGCCTGCTCCAGCTGGAGTGGGGCGCCCGCCGGTCGGGACTCGCCGTGCAGGTCCGGCATCTCTCTGAGCTCCTGGACGCAGCGCTCTCGTCTTCCGAGAGGAGGGAAGGATGGGGCGCTGGGTGATCCCGCCGGAGGTCCATGGGAACGGCCGCTTCGTCATCCCCCGCCGCGAGTTCGTCCCGGCTTACTTGAAGACCTACGAAGAGGGCCGGCTGAAAGAGAAGGTGGAGGAGGCCCTCTCCCACCTGGGGCCCTCCTGTCGGGTCTGTCCGCGCCTGTGCAAGGGCGTGAACCGCCTGGAGAACGCCTTCGGGGTCTGCCGGGTGGGGCGCTATGCCCGCGTGGCCAGCGCCTTCCCCCATTTCGGGGAGGAGGACGTCCTGCGCGGCTGGCGGGGGTCCGGGACCATTTTCTTCTCCTGGTGTAACTTGCGTTGCGTCTTTTGCGTGGCGCCGGAAACCATGATCGCCACGGAGGAAGGGCCGCTGCCGATTCGGGAGATCTACGAACGGGGGGATCGGGAGCTGGATTACGCTGGCGGGCAGGTGCGTTTCTTCGAGAAGCCATTGAGGGTCTTCACGCGTCTCGGTCGGCTGGCCTGTGTGAGCAAGGCCTTCCGGCATCCCTTCGAAGGCCATCTGATTCAGATTCAGCCTTACTACTGCCCGCCGTTGCTTCTGACCCCGAACCATGAAGTGTTTGCGGTCCATCCCTCGGCGCCGGATCAGGTGCGGAAGATCCGTGCAGATCAGCTGACCCGCGAGCACTGGCTTCTGGTCCCCAAGCGGATCGGATGGGAGCCGGTGGAGCGCCTGGAGGTTCGGGGGATCCTTTCCCAGGAGAAGGTCCGTTTCCGCAAGATGACTCATCGTTTACCAATGGAGACATTGATCTCCCTATTCTCTCAACCGATCTCATCAAATTATCTGGCTATTTTGACTGGTTATCATCCTGCTTATGTGCGTAAACTTCGTGGAATGTGGCGACGTGGATTGCTAAATGCAGAAACATTCGCGACGAATGATTTGGTCGTTGAAGGGAAGACGGTGCGTTTTAAGACGGAGAAGCGACCGGGCATACCCAGCCATATACCTTTGACTCCGGATCTCGCATGGCTTTTGGGTATATATTGTGCAGAAGGGCACGTAAAGAAATCTCGAGATCGACTACAATCATATCGATTAATCTTTTCGTTTGGTCTTCATGAGGGCAGGTTAGCCAATGGTGTCGCCCAGATCTTGAAGCGCCGCTTCGGAGTTCAACCTCGACAAGTTCGGCGACGAACTACGATCACTGTAGAAGTTGGGAAGACCTCCCTTGCTCTATTGTTTGCCAAGTTGTGCGGTTTTAACTCTCATAGCAAGCGCGTTCCTCTTCATTTGCTTCGATCTTCCGATCTTCTGTTGCGTTACTTTCTAAGGGGGCTGCTAACAGGGGATGGTCACACGGAGCGTTCCTATGAGGTCTTAACAACCGTGTCCAGGAATCTGGCTTTCGGCATCTTTGAAGTTGGTCTTCGCTTGAACAGTATCCCTGCGATTTATAAATGGAATGGACCAACAATAAGTTATATAGAAGGTCGAAAGATAAGGCAATCTTCCATATTCATCGTGAAAATCCCCAAGAAAGGTCTTCGTCGCTATTTCTACCGGGATGCTGGAGATTTCTATCTGATACCAATACGGGAGATCTGTCGAAAGAGTTATAAGGGCTGGGTGTATAATCTCGAAATATCAGACCCAGATCATTCCTATGTCGCATCATTTGTTGCGGTTTCGAATTGCCAAAACTATGAGATCAGCCAGCTGGGGGAGGGGGAGGAGCTGACGCCGAAGGAGCTGGCCCGGTTGATGATCCGCCTGCAGGAGATGGGCTGTCACAACATCAACTTCGTCACCCCGGAGCACGTGGTCCCGCAGATCGTGGAGGCCCTCCCCTATGCCATCGAGATGGGCTTGCGGGTCCCCCTGGTGTATAACACCAGCGCCTACGACAGCCTGGAGAGCCTGCGGGTGATGGAGGGGCTGGTGGACATCTACATGCCGGATTTCAAGCTGTGGACCCCCGAGCGGAGCCGGAAGTATCTGCTGGCGGCGAACTATCCGGAGGTGGCCCGCCAGGCCATCGCCGAGATGCATCGCCAGGTGGGCGAGCTCCGGGTGGACGAGGACGGCCTGGCGGTGCGCGGCGTGCTGGTGCGCCATCTGGTGATGCCCGGCCTCCTGGACGAAACCCGGGAGATCATGCGCTGGCTGGCCGGGCTCTCCCGGGACACCTATGTCAACCTAATGGATCAGTATTACCCGGCCTGGAAGGCGAAGACGGACCCCCGCTACGCGGAGATCAACCGGCGGGTGTTCCGCCGGGAGATGGAGGAGGCCTTCCGGATCGCCCGGGAGGCCGGGCTGTGGCGTTTCGACGTCCGCTGGCGGATGGTGATCCCCGGCCTGGAATGGATCGCCATCGAATAACCCGAAGCGAGGCGCATTCCGATCCGGAACGCAGATCTCAAAAGCACCCCTTTATGGAGCGGCGCGATGGCAGCGGAGATGATCCCAGACGGTGAAAGGGTGGTGGGCGTCCGGTTCCATCCGGTCGGCAAGATCTATCACTTCGACCCAGGGCCTTACGACCTGCAGGTGGGC
>JAGHYO010000295.1 GCA_017743605.1 Thermoflexus sp.
GGCGGACAGGGGTGGCGGTGATCGTGGAGGGCTACTTCGACGCCATCATGGCCCACCAGGCCGGCTTCACCAACGTAGTGGCCGCCCTCGGGACTAGCTTGAGCGAGGCGCAGCTGCGGCAGCTGCGCCGCGGGCCCCAGCGCCTGGTGCTAGCCCTGGACGCTGACCCCGCAGGGATGCACGCGGTGCTGCGGGGTCTCGCCTCCGCCCGCGAGGCCTTCCCCGAGACCTCCCTGGAGCTTGGGCCGCGGGGGCTGATCCGCCTGAGCGGCCAGCTCGGGGTGGACCTGCGGGTGCTGGTCCTGCCCGAAAGGACGGACCCCGATGAGCTGATCCGTCGCGACCCCCAGGCCTGGGTCCGGGCCGTGGAGACAGCCCGCCCGGTGATCGCCTTCCTACTCGACTACCTGGCCGCCCGGTTCCCTCTGGAGGATCCCAAGGGGAAGGCAGCCTTCGTCCGCGAGGTGGTGCCGATCCTGGCCGCCATTCTCGACCCGGTGGAGCGGGACGTCTACATCCAGCAGGCCGCCCGCATGGCCCGGCTCAACGAGCGAGTGCTGCTGGAGCAAGTGACCAGCCACCGGATGGAAGAGACAGAACGGCGTCTTCGCAAAGGCTCCCCACCCTCCCTCGCGCCGCAGAAGGAGCGGACCCCCATGAGCAGCGCAGGGGTGGAGGCAGAGTCGACGCTCCTGGTCATGCTGGGCCTGGCCTCGGATCTCCTGCCCTATCTGCACGTCCGCTTCGCCGAGTTGGGGCTGGACCCCCTTTCCGAAGAGGATTTCATGGACTCCACTTTCCGAGCGCTGTTCCGAAACATTGCTGAGCTCGGACCCGTGGAGGAGTGGCCAGAGGAGGAAGGGGAGCCGTTCCTACGAGCAGCATGGGCAGGGCTGCTGGAGCGCCGCAGGACCCTGCTGCAGGGCTTTGACCCGGAGGAGGAACGATGGGCGGAGGAGACGCTACGCCTCGCTCTATGGATCCGCGAGCAACGCTTGAAGGAGCTCCTCACGGATCTGCATGCCCTGGCCGACTCGATGCCTGATTGGCCTCGAGAGGAATTCATGGCAAAATGGCAAGGGCTGGCGGAGGCGTTGAATCAGATCCAGCGCTTTCGTTATCGGCGCGCGATCCCGGAGGATCGAATGTCCCCAACGGAGCGTTGACCATGGTCCGGCGATGCAGACCTGCAGGGCCCGCCTCCGAGGGTCCTATCCCTTACCGGAGCCGTGACCACCGCCAGGCTGTTTAAGGCGATGGGAAGGGGGCGAATGCCAATGACACAGCCACGGTGGGAGAACGAAGAGCCGCGGGGCCTTGAAGAGGAGTGGCTGGAGGAAGAGGAGGGGATCCTGGAAGAGGAGGAAGAGGGGATCCCCGAGGAGCCGCTGCTGGAGGAGCCCGAGGAAACCGAGCTGGAGGAGATCGAGAGCGAGCCCATCGAGGAGGAGATCGAGGCCCTGGGCGAATGGTGGGGTCCGGAGCTGGCCGAGGACCCAGTGCGGATGTATCTACGGGAGATCAGCCGGGTCCCCCTCTTGGAGCCCACCCAGGAGCTGGACCTGGCCATCCGCCTCCAGGTCCCCCGGATCCTCGATACGCTTCGCAGTCCGCTCCGCAAGCCCTCCCAGGCCGATATCGCCCTGGCAGTTTACCGGGATCTGATAGCCAACTGGGCCCAAGCGGAGATGACCGCGGCCCGCCTCCATAGCCCGATGCCGCGCATAACCGACCTCATCGCTGACCTCAATCGCCCGATCCCAGAGGCGCGGGCCACTTCCCTCGAGCCCTACCTGGAGCGCCAACGGGGCGGTCGCCGCCTGGCGGAGCTGCTCCGCTTGCTTATTCGCGCCTACGCCAACCTGCTGCTACTGCCCCCCGAGGTGCTCTCGTATCTGGCGGAGCACGCAGCCTCGGATCCCGCCCGGCTCGGATCCGGGCGCTCGCCCGCAGTCCAGTGGCCAGGGGAGCGGGCTCTACGGGCGCGTCTGCCTTCGGAGGAGCGGCTGAGCCGGTGGTGGCAGCACCTGCGGGATCAGGCGGCAGAGGCCCGCTCCTACCTCATCCGCGCTAACCTGCGCTTGGTGGTCAGTGTGGCCAAGAAATACCTGGGCCGGGGTGTTTCCTTCCTGGACCTGATCCAGGAGGGAAACCTGGGGCTGCTGCGAGCGGTGGAGAAGTTCGATCCCGGGCGGGGCTTCAAGCTCTCCACCTACGCGACTTGGTGGATCCGTCAAGCCATCACCCGGGCCATCGCCGATCAGGCCCGCACCATCCGAATCCCAGTGCATCTAGCGGAGTTCCTCAGCCGGGTGTTGCGCGCCCAACAGAAGCTCCAGCAGACCCTGGGGCGGGACCCCGCCCCCGAGGAGCTGGCCCTAGAGCTGGATCTGCTGTCCCCGCAGGAGGTGCTGGAGATCCATGCAGCGTGGAACGCCAACCAGCGCCTGCCTCCCTATCTGGCCCGCCGCCTCCGGGAGGCCACCCGCAAAGTGGAGCAGGCGTTGCGCTGGGCCGCTGAGCCGATGTCCCTGGAGACACCGGTGGGCGAGGAGGAGGACAGCGAGCTGGGGGATTTCATCGAGGATCACGGGACCCTCAGCCCGCTGGAGGAGGCCCATTTGAAGATGCTGCGGGAACAGCTGCGGGAGATCCTGGACACCCTGCCCGAGCGGGAGCGGCAGGTGCTAGAAGTTCGCTTCGGCCTCAAGGACGGCCAGTGGCGGACCCTGGACGAGGTCGGGCAGATGTTCGGACTGACCCGGGAGCGGATCCGCCAGATCGAGAGCAAGGCCCTGCGCCGGCTCCGCCACCCTCAGTTCAGCCGCAAACTGAAAGACTACCTCCCCTAATGCCGCCGGGCCGTCCGCGATCCGGCGGACCGGATCCGCTCACCCCGCGGGCTGCTCCTTTTGGGCTTCCACCCAAGCCAGGGCCTCGCGGACGGGGATGAACCGCCTCTCCGGCCATAGCCACTCCACCCGCAGCGCGAAGCCCGGGATCGCCACGCTCCCCAACACTTCGCCCTCCACCTGCACCGCCACGAACCGCCCTCCCTCCAGCCGGTAAAACTCCGTCCCCGCTGGCCCATACGGATCGATCAGCCACACCTCCCGCACCCCTGCCCGCTCATACCCCCGCAACTTCGGCCCCCGATCACATGCTACCGTCGCCCGGGACAGGATCTCCACCACCAAGTCCGGCGCCCCCATCACCCCGCGCTCCCGGGCCACAAACAAAATGTCCGGCTCATACACTTGGTCCGACGCCAGCACCACAGGCGTCCGAGACCCTCGCACCTCCCCCAAATCATGCGCCTCCACGTATTCGCCGATCAGGCGAAACAGAAAGCCGAACAGCCGCTCGTGAATGTCCAGGGCCGGTGAAGGCGTAATCATCACCCCATCGATAAGCTCCGCCTTGCGATCCTCCGGGGCCAGCTCTAAAAACTCCTCCGCTATCATCCGCTCCGCCACCTCCACCCGCGCACCAAACTTCATCCCCCCATCCCCCACCTCCTTCCGCCTCCTCCTGTCTCTTATACACATCTCCGAG
>JAGHYO010000296.1 GCA_017743605.1 Thermoflexus sp.
CCAGCCAGCGGTCGCAGCCGTTGTCCAGGGCCACGCTGCAGTTCGGATCGCCGCAGGTGCAATATTCTGGCCCCCAGTCGTAGTGGATCTCTGAGGTCGGGCCGCAGGGTCCGGTGTCCCCCATCATCCAGAAGTTGGTCTTATCCCCCATGCGGAAGACCCGCTCCGGCGGGACCCCTATCTCTTCCGTCCAGATACGATATGCCTCGTCGTCCTCCTGGTGCACCGTGAAGACCAGGCGTTCCGGGTGCAGGCCGTAGACTTGGGTGAGGCATTCGAAGGCGTAGTGGATGGCCTCGCGCTTGAAGTAATCCCCGAAGGAGAAGTTGCCCAGCATCTCGAAGAAGGTGTGGTGGCGGGGGCTGGGACCCACGTTCTCCAGATCGTTGTGCTTCCCCGAGACCCGCATACACTTCTGAACTGAGGCGGCCCGCTTGTAAGAGCGAGTTTCCAGGCCAAGGAAGACGTTCTTGAACTGGTTCATGCCGGCGTTTGTGAACAGCAGGGTAGGGTCCCCCGCTGGCACCAGGGAAGAGCTGGGGACGATGGCGTGGCCTCGGGCCGCGAAGAAATCTAAGAAAGCCTGGCGGATCTGCGCCGCGCTCATCCGAACCGCATTCCGATTCTCCATAACCTGCTGCTCCTTGAAGGGATCACAGGTGACCATTCGATTCGATCCCCGGCCTCGAGCTCCCGCTATGCCACTGCAGGCAGGAACTCCCGCAAGTCCACCACCGCCCCTGTGCGCAGGGCATCCTCGGCCTGAGCGCGGAGCTCCTGCGCCACCTCATGGCTCAGACCTCCCCGCAGCTCTGGCAAATTTCACCCGGCACATTGCGAATTGCCACAGTCGCCCCAGCTTGTTGAAAGACGATCGCTGCGGTGCCCGGCCGGGTCTCTCCGTGTTTGCAGATCACGCATTTCATTTGAGCCGCCTCTGGAAATGGCTGTCCCACAAAGGGGAATCAGGCTCACATCCTGTAATCACAATCAGGACGTTTCTAACCGGATCATCTGCTACAACCACGTGGAGCGGGCGACCGCCGACCCAACCTAAGATCAGCCGGCTCGGATAAGGCTCGTCATCCGGATAGGTCGCAATCGTCTCCCCTGTTTTCAATTCGGATTCAACCTCTCCCATCGATATATGGCGTTCTCACATCCGCTGCAACGCGTGGGCTCGGAAAACGATGTGCTTCGCCGTCATGTTCGGCTACCCGGCGAGAATCAGCCATCAACGGCTGGGCATGCCTTGGGGCCCGCTTCGGTCTTTTTGGCCCCTTTCTCTATATTTATAAGTCTTTCGGAGGAATTTGCCATGTCATTGTGGTCCCTTGTTTACCGGGTCTTGCTGATGGGTCCGGTCGGGGAGCGTCTTTCAGCAGGCTGGGCTTTGCCCGGAGCAGCCGTCCGGCTCCGGCCCGCAAGGATTTCTCATCGTCGTTCATATCCCCGCCCGCTCAGCCGCGGGTCCAGGGCGTCCCGCAGGCCGTCTCCCAGCAGGTTGAAGGCCAGCACGGTGAGCATGATGGCGATGCCGGGGAAGAAGACCAGATGAGGGGCGTTGAAGACGCTGTTGCGCTCCTCCCCCAGCATCAGCCCCCACTCCGGCTTGGGCACTTCCGCCCCCAGCCCGAGGAAGGAGAGGGCGGCCGCGTCCAGGATGGCCGTGGCGATCCCCAGGGTTCCCTGGACGATCAGGGGGGTCAGGGCGTTGGGCAGGATGTGGACGAAAAGGAGCCGCAGGGGCGAGGTGCCCACCGCCCGGGCGGCCATCACGTAATCCAGCTCCTTGACCGCCAGGACGCTGGCCCGGACGATGCGGGCGTAGACCGGGATGGAGACGAAGCCGATGGCCAGCAGGGCGTTGATCAGCCCGGGGCCCAGCACGCTGACGATGGCGATGGCCAGCAACAGGCTGGGGAAGGCCAGGATCACGTCCATCACCCGCATGATGGCGTTGTCCAACCAGCCCCCCGCGTATCCCGCGATGGCTCCCAACAGCCCGCCCACGATGATGGCGAAGGTGATGGTGGAGAAGCCGATCTGCAGCGAGAGCCGCGAGCCGTGAACCACCCGGGAGAACAGGTCCCGGTTGTTCCCGTCGATGCCGAAGAGGTGCTGGGGCCGATCACGGGGGCAGCCGAGCAGATGGATGCAGGGCGGCGAGCGACGCTGCACGTTGGGGAGGGGCTTGATGGGATCGTAGGGGGCGATGGCATCGGCGAAGATCGCCGTGAACACCATCAGGCCCAGCAGGAAGAAACCCACCTGGGCCGACCGATGGCGGATCAGACGGCGCAGCGCCTCCAGGGTCGGCGAGCGCCGGGGCAGGACCAGTTCCTGAGTCAGGGGTTGGGCGACCGCGCGCATCGTTCAATCCAATCGAATGCGAGGATCCAGATACGCATACGAAAGATCCACGATCAGGTTGATCAGGGCGAACATCACCGCCACTGCCAGGGTGAAGCCCTGGACCACCGGGTAATCCCGGGCGAGGATGGCGGAGACCAGCTGGGTTCCCACGCCGGGGAGGGAGAAGACCGTCTCCGTGAGCACCGCTCCGGAGAGCAGGCTGCCGGTCTGCAGCCCCACCACCGTGACGGTGGGGATCATGGCGTTGCGCATGGCGTGGCGGACCAGCACGATGCGTTCCCGCAGGCCCTTCGCCCGCGCCGTCCGAATGTAGTCCTCCCCCAGCACCTCCAGCAGGCTGGACCGGGTCATGCGGGCGATGATGGAAAGCGGGATGGTGCCCACGGCCACCGAGGGGAGGATGAGATGGCGGACCGCATCCCAGAAGGCCGCGAGGTTCCCCGTCACCAGGCTGTTGAAAAGCACCGAGTTCGAGAGGAAGATCAGCGCCACCCGGGGGAAGCCCTCCACATCCTCCAGCCCCCAGACCCGGCTCAAAGGGGGCAGGGAGAGGCCGGGGGAAAGGCGCCCGGAGGGCGGCAGGAAGAGAGGCGTGTCCTTGAAGACCAGCGCGAACACGTAAGCCAGCATCAGGCCCAGCCAGAAAACCGGCATGGAAACCCCGACGTTGGCCAGCACCATGGTGGCGACATCGATCGGAGAGTTCTGATGGATGGCAGAGAGGACCCCCAGGGTGATGCCCACGGTGGTGGCGAACAGGATGGCCCCGATGGTGAGCTCAATGGTCATAGGCAGCCGCTCAGCCAGGATCACCACCACCGGCCGTCCGGTGCTGATGGAGGTCCCCAGATCCCCTTTCAGGATCTGGATCCCATAGCGGGCGAATTGGACGGGGAGGGGATCCTTGAGGCCGAAGCGCTCTTTGAAAGCCTCGCACTGGGCCTTGGTGGCCCGCTCCCCCAGCATGACCAGACAGGGATCCCCCGGGATCAGGCGCACCATCACGAAGACCACCAGGAGGATCCCGAGGAACACCGGGATCAGCGCGGCCGTGCGGCGGATGACGTAACGGGACATCGCCGCCTTCTCCTCCTTCAGGACCTTCGGCTCTCCAGTTACTCCGGGCATCGGGTGGGACCAAGCGACGCCGGCTTGGGCCTTCCCGACAGG
>JAGHYO010000297.1 GCA_017743605.1 Thermoflexus sp.
TGCACTACAAGATGGCCGGGCGAGGCGAGCCGGTGTTCGTGCTGTTGCACGGCTTCGGGGCCAGCGTGTTCTCCTGGCGCAAGGTGATGCCGGAGCTGGTGGAACTGGGCACGGTGGTGGCCTACGATCGCCCCGCCTTCGGCCTGACCGAGCGCCCGCTTCGATGGCAGGGCCCTAACCCCTATGCCTTCGAGACCCAAGTCGACCTGTTGATCGGTCTGATGGATGCCTTGGGCGTGCGGCGGGCGATCCTGGTGGGCCACTCGGCCGGCGCCCCGGTGGCCTTTCAGGCCGCCCTGGCCCATCCAGAACGGGTCCAGGCCCTGGTGGTCGTGGGCCCGGCGATTTACGCGGACGGGGGTCCGCCGGCGTGGCTGCGGCCCTTGTTGCGTCTCCCCCAGGCGCAGCGTCTGGGTCTCCTGATCGTGCGCGAGCTCCTCATCCGGCGAGGGGATGCGCTGATCCGTTCCGCCTGGCACGATCCTCAGCGCGTGGACGCAGAGACGCTGGCGGGCTATCGCAAGCCCCTGCGGGCCGAGAACTGGGATCGAGCGCTGTGGGAGCTGGTGGTCGCCAGCCGCCCCAGCCGTCTGCGCGACCGGCTGGGGGAGATCTCCGTGCCTGTCCTGGTGATCACCGGCGACGATGACCGCCTGGTTCCCCCGTATCAATCCCGGCGCCTGGCCCAAGCCCTGCCTTACGCCCGCCTCGTCCTCCTGCCCGCCTGTGGCCATGTGCCTCAGGAGGAATGCCCCGAGGCCTTCATGCAGGCGGTGCGCCAGCACCTCGATTTCCTCGCCCCTTGATCCCCGGAGGCTCGGCGATGTCCCTGGATCGCTTTGGGGGCCACCGCTACCTCAACCTGGAGACCTTCCGCAGGAACGGGGAGGGGGTGAAGACCCCGGTTTGGTTCGTGCGGGAGGGCAACACGCTGTATGTGTGGACGCTGGCGGATTCCGGTAAGGCGCGGCGCATTCGTCGGAATGGCCGAGTGCGCATTGCCCCATGCACCGCCTCCGGCGACTTGCTGGGGGATTGGCTCGTCGCTCGCGCCGAGGTCGATGGCTCGCCGGAGGCCCTGCGCCATGTGGCTCGCCTGATGCGCAGCAAGTATGGGATCGCCTTCCTGCTCTTTGAATGGATCGGTCGGTTGTGGCGGGCCCGCTACACCACCTTGCGCATCCGCGTGGAGAAAGATCCGGCGGAATGAAGCGAAAACGCCTTTTGCGGGTCCTGCTCCTGGTGCCGCTGTTTGCCGTCTTGGCCTTCGTGGTGTGGGCCGCAACGCCCCTGGGTCCCATGCCGGAGGCCCTGTCGGCCCTCCGGAGCGATGACCGGGTCCTGGTGCAGACTGCGCCCTGGCTGACCTTCCGCCCTGCCGCTGCAATGCCTGAAGTGGGCTTCATTCTTTATCCGGGCGGCCGGGTGGACCCGCGCAGCTACGCGCCTTTCGCCCGCGACATTGCCGCGGCCGGCTACCTGGTGGTCATCCCGCGGATGCCCCTCCACTTGGCGGTTCTGGCCCCTCGGCGTGCTGCAGACATCATGGCCGCCTATCCGGAGATCCGGCGATGGGTGGTGGGCGGCCATTCCTTGGGCGGGGCCATGGCGGCCCAGTTTGCGCACGACCACCCGCAGCGCGTGGCCGGCTTGGTGCTATGGGCGGCCTACCCGGCGAGCAACCTCTCCCTGGCCGATATCCCCCTGCCGGTTCTTTCCATTTACGGCACCGAGGATATGGGCCGGGAGGCCATTGAAGCCAGCCGAAGCCGCTTGCCCTCCCACACCGAATGGGTGACCCTTTCGGGCGGCAACCACGCCCAGTTCGGCTGGTATGGCCCTCAGCCCGGTGACGGCCCTGCTCGCATCTCCCGCGAAGCACAACAGGCCCAGGTCGTGCAGGCCACCCTCCGCTTTCTGCGCCGCCTCCCGTGACCCAAGGCGGCAAGGACGCTGTGCAGCACCCTCCACAGGAAAGCGTCTCATCCCCGGAGAGTTCCCAAAGTGCCCTGGGGAGCCCCTGGATTTGACAACCCGCCTGCGATGGGCTATTTTCCTCCTGAAAAAATTTTTCATCTGAACGGAGGTGGCAAAATGCGAGTCTTCTACGTCGTCACGACCCCACGGGCGGCCAGCTATCGGCTGGGCCAAATGGTCATCCCCCAAATGGAGGCCGGCACGCACGGGGTGGAGGTGGTGGGGTTCTTCTTCTTCGACGACAACACCCTGATCTTGCAGAAGGGGAATCCCATCGGAGAGCGGCTTGCCCGCTTGGCGAAAGAGAAAGGCTTTCTGATGATGATGTGCGATGGCTGTGCCCTGGAAAGGGGGTTGGCCGTTGGGACTCTGAAGTGGGTCACCCCCGACGGCCAAGGGCTGACAGAGCCGAACGAGGTGCGTCCGGCGGATCACGTGCTCGAGGGCGTCAAGGTGGGTTGTTTTCCCGATCTTTACCGGGAGATCGCCGGCAAGGTTGATGCAGTGGTGGTTCTCTGAGGGACGCCACAACCGTTGAGCTCTTCCCTCGGGCGGAGGATGTCGCCATGGACTGGGAAGAGCAGCTGAGTCAGGCTGGATGGCGGATCACGACGCCTCGCCGGGTAGTGATGCAAGTCCTGGAGCAAGCCGCGCGCCCCCTCTCCCCGCAAGAGATCCACGCCCGGGGGCACCGGCTTCATCGTTCCTTAGGGCTGGTGAGCGTGTATCGGGCCCTCGCGGCCCTCGAACGGGCCGGGCTGGTGCGTCGCGTCCATCGGGAGGATCGCTGCAACAGCTACGTCCTGGCCTCGCCGGGCCACCACCACCTCTTGCTATGCCGCCGTTGCGGCCGCACTGTGGAGTTCCCCGGCACAGAGGACCTCAGCAGCCTGATCGCCCAGGTGGAGCAGCAGACCGGCTTCCGAGTGGAGGATCACCTGCTGCAGCTCGTTGGCCTCTGCGCTCCATGCCGAAACCTGTAACGACTGGGAGGCAAAGCCATGGATTTTCGAGGATGGCGGATTGTCCTGCTAATCGGGTTGCTGGTGGCGTGCGCCCCGGCTGAGCGGACGCCTTCCGCCGCTTCCGGTGCCCGCCCCCTTTCGGTGTTGGCCACCACCCCCATCGTGGGAGACGTGGTGCGCCAGATCGGCGGCGAGGGGGTTCGGGTGACGGTCCTGATGCCCGTGGGGGTAGATCCCCACACCTTCGAGCCCAGTCCACAGGACGTTGCCCGAGTGGCAGAGGCCGACGTGGTCTTCGCGTCTGGGGCCGGCCTGGAGGTCTTCCTGGAGACCTTGTTGAAGAACGCGGGAGGGAAGGCTCTGCACGTAGATCTGTCGGAGGGGATCCCGCTGCGGCCCTTTGAGGGGATCGCCGGTCACGGCCACGAACACGAGGGCCACGGTCACAAACACGGCCACGAGCACGGCCACGGCAAGGAAGGAGAGAAATCCGAACACGGCCACGAACACGAGGGCCACGGCCACAAACACGGCCATGAGCACGACCACGGCAAGGAAGGAGAGAAATCCGAACACGGCCACGAACACGAGGGCCACGGC